>JAACDT010000243.1 GCA_009936885.1 Alphaproteobacteria bacterium | reverse complement strand
GCTTGCCATTGCGAATAACGGAAACCGAATCCAGACAAAGGCTTCACCTAATGAATAGGCTGGAATGGATGAGACAGCAGCGGAAAGAAGGCAGACACCCCAGAAGAAAAAGGCTGCCCGCACCCAGAATACGCGCAAAAAACTACCATCTCGTTTGATAACCGCGCGGACAACAAAGGCAAGCGCCAATATCGTTAGCCAAGCATCAGCAGGGCTTCTTTCAATCAATAGAACAAACGGGCCAAGTAGCCAGAATATCTTGAATCCTCTTTCCCATCGAGGTGCCTCAGCAAGGGCAACTTTGCTATCATGAAAGAGGTTTGAAATTATATTGCGCAAAGAAACTTGATGCGAAACTGACATTATATCCCTCATTTTTAACACCCCCAGCAAGAGCTACTGTCTAGGCTCTTCTGCTTTTACCCGTCAATATTAGTCATTCATTGAGGAACTAGTTTGCGAGAACTCTTTTAAAATATGCAATAGTGTCAACCAGCCCGTCGGCAAGGCCAACAGATGGATGCCAATCTAGTTCAGACTGCGCCAAGCTAATATCAGGCTTTCGTTGTTTGGGGTCGTCTTGAGGCAATGGAAGATAGACTAGCTTAGAGCGGCCGCCCACCTGCTTCAAAACCTCTTCAGCTAGCTCCAGCATGGTAAATTCTTTTGGGTTGCCAATATTGACAGGCCCCAGAAATCCGTCCCGACTGTTCATCATAACAACCATGCCAGCAAGCAAATCATCCATATAACAAAAAGACCGTGTCTGCATGCCATCACCGTAAATTGTGATATCGTCCCCCTTGAGCGCCTGAACGATAAAATTGGATACCACGCGACCATCATCAGGATTCATATTCGGACCATAAGTGTTGAAAATACGCACGACTTTTACATCTACATTATGCTGTCTATGATAGTCAAAGAACAGCGTTTCAGCGCACCGTTTGCCTTCATCGTAACAAGCGCGCACGCCAATAGGGTTCACCCGCCCCCAATAATCTTCAGTTTGCGGATGCACCTCTGGGTCGCCATAGACCTCACTTGTAGAGGCCTGAAGAATTCGCGCATTCACGCGCTTTGCCAATCCTAGCATATTGATTGCACCATGGACTGATGTCTTTGTTGTTTGCACAGGGTCGTATTGGTAATGAATAGGGCTGGCTGGGCAGGCGAGATTATATATTTGGTCAACTTCAACATATAGGGGAAACGTGACATCATGCCGTATCACCTCAAAGTTCGGGTGAGCGGTCAAATCAGAAATATTTTCCTTGCTGCCCGTAAAATAATTATCCACGCACAATACATCGTTTTTATCCTGAAGCAGACGCCGGCATAAATGAGAGCCAAGAAACCCTGCTCCTCCCGTCACCAAAATTCTCTGCGTCACGATAAGCCCTTACTTTTTTAACGATTACTGGATGAATAAGGTTTCAGAACCTGCATGATCACATTTATCATAAGTATATAAGCGATGCAAAAACCAACTGATATGCTTGTGAAACCTGAATAGTGATAGGCTGCCGCTGAACAGGGAGCAGCTAATAGCAGAATGACACAGGCTGCAAGACTATTTTGTTGCCATGAAGGGCACCGTGAGAGCCATCTGGCACTCAGAAAATCAAAGACAAAATGATGCAGATGACATCTATCCGGTTGAACCAGCGCAAGCTTATGGCGAAGGCGACGTATAATGACTAAAATAGTGTCTGCAATTGGGACCAGCGTATTCTAAAATAATGCCCATGGAGACACCTCAGGATGACGGACACTTAGCTAAATAGAGAGCCATGCAACAAGATGCCCAAGGAGATATGCGCCACCATCTCCGAGAAAAATTTTCCCTTTGAAAAAATTCAAAACCCAGAAGCCAGCAATGGCAAATATGACAAGGTTTGCTATACTAGCAATTTCGAAATCGCCAACGGCAAGGGCAATTGCCTGCAGCCCCAAAAGAGTAATAAGAGCAAGGCCTGAACATAATCCGTTCAGCCCATCACTGAGATTATAAGCATGTGCCATTGTTGTTGATGCAAATATCGTAAGACAAATACCGATAGGGGCATACTGCACGAGATCATCAAAAAATGGTACACGAATGTCAGGCAACCATGTCTGGAGCAACCAGACTGCTAGCACGCCTGAAATAATGGCCGCAAACAGCCGTGCTACTGGCGAAATATTAAACTGCATATCTTCT
>JAACDT010000242.1 GCA_009936885.1 Alphaproteobacteria bacterium | reverse complement strand
TAGTAGAATCGTTTTGTTATTTGCCCAAAAAGTGAATATATCAGCAGTCACATTATGCTTGTGTAGCGGGCAGTAGGGCAGAAAACAAAAAACAGCGACAGCCACCCCTATTTGTGTTAGCTCGAAATCGCCTGGCACATGGATTAGCACAATACCGCCTATGATAGTTCCTATATTTAGGCTAACCACGGATAACAAAATCAAGCCACCAACAAGTGCCCAGACACTGATTAGCTTTTTCCCTAATTGAGTTAACAATCGAAAATTGGACATTGTTAGCCTTTGTTATGAATCATTAAGATGAGATTCAATTGCTTTGCGTGCTTTAGTGACTAGCGCCTCGCCGTCAATATTTTTAGCTGCCACATTATCAATCCATCTATCAACCACGCTTGATAATATATCTGTGAAGCGTTGTGTCTCTTCTTTGCTAAGGACACTATGCGTATTGCCAGCTTCTATAGCAATTGTAATTCCTTCTGACTCTGCATGTAGTAGTTTTTGTCCAATTTCAACCCTCCATTCAGGACCAGATGCGTCTCTGAAAGCGTATTGTATATCTTCTGGAAGGCTGTCCCACTTTGCTTTGTTCATGGATGTCTGGAACATAAGAGAGCCTATACGCTCTTGATTATATCCCTCTATCTGGAACTTTGTTTGATGCTGAAGCTGTAATGCTGGAATAATCTCCCACGGTACAAAAGCACCATCAACGACCCCCTTTTGCAGGGATTGTGGTAGTGCTGGAACTGGCATTGCAACAGGTATGCCCCCCAATGCTTCGATACTCCACGCGCCTGTGCGTGAGGGCGTTCTTATTTTTTTTCCTATTAAATCAGATGGATAGCGGACAGCGCTATCTCGCATATGAATAGCGTTTCCTGCATGCACGCTTAGAAACAGGACTTCTAGACCTGTATAATCTGCTTTTAATTCTGTCTCAAAAAGGTCGTGTATGGCTAGATTTACTGAAACTGGATCTTTGGTGAAAATAGTAGGAAGCTCAAATACTTCTGAGCGCGGAAACATTCCGGGGGTATATCCATTTACCGTCCAGATAATATCCACAACGCCATCACGTGCTTGCTGAACAAGTTCGGGTGGCCTGCCACCAAGTGTCATTGACGGAAAAATTTCAATTGAAACCCGTCCATTACTATTCTGTTCTACCCTATTTACCCATGGCTCTAATATTTGCTTTTGCCAATTTGAGTTTGCACCAAGAAAATGATGAAATTTAAAATTATAATCTGCTGCAAGTGCTGATTGGGAGAATAAAAGACAAAAGCAAAGTATAAATAAATTCCCAAAATAGTTGGTCAGAACAAGTGTCGGTTTTGTTGCTATCATTTTCATTTCACTTTTAAATAATTTCCTCTAGTTAATGATTGCGTTTGCGGTTTAGATGTAGTGCCATTCAGTTTTTGGTTAGATGTACTCATAAGTAATTTACTATTTCTGGAGAGGTATGGATTAAATAAACGGAAACTTTGTTATGTTTATATAGTGATTGATTGGTATGGCAAACAAGAAAGATATCCACATTAGGTTAGGTTATGATAGATTTTTAGGATGCGACCATTTATAAAATTACTTAGTGATATCAATTCAATTAAATTTGCAGGAAGCTGAGAATGGTTACCCAAAATAATGCTGGTTCATGGAAGGTCTACCTTAGAGGTGTGATTTCTGGATTATTCTTTTTTGCAATGTGCGGTGCGGTGCTGGCCCAGCAAAATAGAGGTGCAATTGTTCAAACATCACCTGTAGAGAAAATGACCTCACCGAATTTTTCTGTAATTGGTGGCTCTGTGGTTGCGGGCAATCCTATTGCCATCACCGCTAGCCTATCAGCTAAAATCGAACTTAATAATTTGCGAATTGGGGATCTGGTGAAAGCGGGGGATGTTATTGCCAAACAAGATGCGCTTGAGATTATTCATCAGCTTCGAATTCATCGATCAGAGCTTGAAGCTACTCGGAACGAAATAGCGTCTCTCACCGCTAATCTTGAATATGAAGAATCTTTATTATTACTGGTTCAAGCGCAATTATCATTACTGAAACAGCGGGCAGAATTTGCACAAAAGCTGGCTCGGAGTAACGCAATTTCCATGGAAAATGCTGAGAATGCAGAAATTGCTCTAAATGCCGTGCGCCAACAATTAGTGTCACGCAATAAATCACTCAGTGAACTTAATTTCTCAATTAAGTTGCTATCTGGAACCGAAGAGCGGCTAATGCTTCAGATTGATAAGTTAGAGCAGGATATATCAGATGCTACGCTTAAATCACCTATTGACGGGCAGATAATATCTCTATTCTCAGAGCAATCAGGATTTGCACGCCAAGGTGATATGATTGCCAGTATCCGAACCGAAACGGGGTATGAAGTTGAATTAGATTTACCTGTTAAGTATCTGCCGTTTATGAAATTGGCCAAACAAGTGAGAGCCCGCAGTCAAACAGGTGATAGCTTTATGCTGTCATTGCGGGTAATTCTGCCAGAGGAGAATAGAAGAACCGCATCAAGATTAACCAGATTGAGTTTTAAGGAGGATCTTGTTGATAGCGTGCGCTCTAACGGCGCTCAAATTGATGTTTTAGTGCCAAGCTCCACACAGCAAGAATTAC
>JAACDT010000241.1 GCA_009936885.1 Alphaproteobacteria bacterium | reverse complement strand
TGCGTTCAGTGGAGTTGGTAAAAAAAAATCTGAATCCAAACCTATCTGTTCAAGGTATTGTCCTTACTATGTTTGATAGTCGGAATAATCTATCGGAAATGGTTGTAAATGACGTTAAAGAACATTTTGGTAAACAGGTATATCAAACCATCATTCCCCGTAATGTAAGGGTTTCAGAGGCACCATCCTTTGGCCAACCGGTTTTAATGTATGATATTAATTGCCCAGGCTCGAAGGCTTACGTGTCACTTGCAGCAGAATTATTACAACAGGAGAATGTCAATTTATGACAAAAGCACCTAAAAAAACAAAGAAAATTCAGCGTGGCTTAGGTCGCGGATTATCTACATTGCTAGGGGATGCAGAAGCACGCTCTTCATTAGAGGAAATCCCTGTATCAAACCTCAAATTCGGAGATAATATCACGAATATGGCAGGTACTAAACCACTATCAAATTCTTCTTCTGTTCAACAAATTCCGATTGAATGGATAAATCCAGGCCCATGGCAACCACGTCGAACATTTGATAATAATTCCTTAAAAGAACTAGCAAAATCCCTTGAAAAACAGGGTGTTATACAACCTATATTAATTCGCCCAACACCAAATGCAGTAAATAAATATCAGCTAATCGCTGGTGAGCGCAGATGGCGTGCCGCTCAAATTGCGAAAATCTATGAAATTCCTGCTGTAATTAGGGATTTTTCAGAACAGGAAGCAGCTCAAATTGCGCTTATTGAAAATATCCAAAGACGCGATTTGTCCTCTATTGAAGAAGCAACCGCTTATTCTCAATTAATTCAAACATATGGTTACACTCAACAAGAATTATCAGAACTGATTGGTAAATCAAGACCCCATATTGCTAATCTAATGCGCCTGTTAACACTTCCAGACTGGATACAGGCGCAGATAGAGAATGGTAGCGTATCGGTTGGTCAAATTCGACCTATCATAGGCCATCCGGATATAGATAATTTAGCAAAGTTAATAATCAAACAGGATTTAACAGCTCGCGAAGCTGAAAATCTGTTGAAGCGTAACAATAAGACTAGTGGGAAGCAAACCACAGAAGATGCTGGGTCTCATCTAGAAAACAAAGATTTAGAAGAAAAAATAGAACGCCAAACTGGACTAAAGACAGAAATCAAATGGAATCCAAAACGAGAGGCTGGTGCTGTTAAAATATCGGTTTCCTCTCTGGAGCAGTTTGATGCGTTATTAGAAAAATTAGGGGTTCAAACACGTTGACGAGATAGGCTAATTGCAATGCCGAGCAATGATTGCCCTATCAAACTAAAAGGGTCTGGATTGGTGCCTCTTTTACATTGTTTTTCTAACAACACAAATCTATTCAAAAGGGTTAAACACCATTCTACAGAACAAACGCTACTATGGTGAGTGATCGCGTTTTTCCGCTTAAAATAGATTGGAGGGCGCAGATTACTTATTGCATCCCCAGTTGATAAACCAGATTTCTTTGCTGCCCCAACTTGGATTAGCATTTTAAGATAAGATTGAAAATATCTAATAATAACAATTGGTTGTATATCCTCTGACTTGGTTTTTCCTAATAAGAAACCAAGCTTTTCTGTTTTTCCATCGAAAACAGCATTGACCAATTTATCAATAAGTTGTGATGTATTATCCCCTAAAAGCATATCAATTTCTTGGTATTCTATGGTTTTTGTATGTGCAGCATATAAAGCAAGCTTCTCAATTTCGCTTCTGTTGATGGCACGGTCTGCACCTAGCTTTTCGGATATATAATCTATCAATTCGCTTGATATATTAATGCCGTGTTCAGATAAGTTGCTGCGAACAAATTGTTGCAGGTTTCTATCCTCGTCTGGATAACAGGCGATAGATGCAATTTGGGGGTGCTTTTCACATAAGGTAACAAGGCTATGTTTTGTTGTGGCGTCTCTCGCAGTGATAATTAAACGGCAATCTGTGTTTAAAAAGTCAATATTAGCTTTAACCGCAGAGCCAAGTTCACTTGAGGTTCCGCTTAGTAAAACTAGCTTTGTCGCACCTATTAAAGCCATAGAACTTAGCGCATCTGCCAGTAATGCTGGATCTGATTGCACTTCTTTTCCAGTTACCTTTGAAACAGAAAAAGGATCGTCCAAATTAGGGCAGAAGAGTTGGGCCAGCGCACGCCCACGCTCATCTATTAATCCAGAATCTGGCCCATGAAGCAGGTAAGCTAGAAAAGGCTCTCTTGGTTGTTTAATTAGCGTATCAATATCTTTAGGAGAAATTTTCATAAGCAATTAGTTATCAGGGTTTTCCAAGAAATAAAGATATAGGTTCTGATAAACTCGTTGCGCTAACAGTATAGCAAGACGTTCTTGGGCAAATTTTTCGGATTTCTCTTGTGCATATAGTCCAGAAACAGCTCCTGATGTCGCTTCAGAATTAATGCTCCCTTGGTGAATTAACTGCCCAGTGCGTGTATTTTTTAACTTAAATTCTACCGTGACAAAGGTGTTTTTCAAGTTAGAGGAGTTTTGGGTGACAGAAAGTGTCTGTGTGTTGGAAACATTCAAAGAATAGGTAAGCATATAATTTGCGCTTATTGGCGTGTTTCGAGCAATATGATTAAATTGCTTGTAAAATAATAATTCTATATGAGATTCAGGGTTTTGGGCTGTAATCTGGGATATTTTATCTTTTACAAAGACATCATTTCGCGAGTCGATGGTACCGATACAGCTCGTAAAAAGCAAAATGATACACCATAAAGTCAAATATAACTGTTTTTTAGCCCACAACATTGATAATCCTGTTTGGTACAACTATGACGCGTTTAATCTCTCTGCCAGACATATATTTTTTAACTTCTTTAGTTGAAAGTGCAGCTTCCTCTGCTTCCTGCTTTGGTAAATCTACTGGCAGGTTGAGCTTAACTCTAACTTTACCATTTACCTGAACTGCAACCTCAATCATGTCATCATTAAGAAGCTCTTCAAAAACATACGGCCAAGGCGATGTGCTGACAAGTTCTGTATTTCCTAAATTAAACCAGAGTTCTTCTGCAATATGTGGTGCAAATGGGGCTAACATCTGTGCAAGTAATTCTAAAACATGGTGATTAATGCGGTCTGCATCTTCACCAGTCTGCTTGAATGAAGACAGGGCATCCACTAATATGTGAATCTGCGCAACACATTTATTAAAAGCAAATCTCTCTATATTCTCATTTATTATCGTAACAGAGCGATGCGCTATTTTAAGCAGATTTAAGGCGGCTTCGGAAAAATTTGCTAATTCCTCTGAGCTAATGTTACGGTCTGGTTTAGTAGGCGTTTCCGAAGATAGTTTAAAAATTTTGCTTATAAACCTAAAAGATCCCTCAACACCTGCTTCTGTCCATTCAAGATCTCTATCTGGCGGAGAATCAGAAAGCATAAATAGTCGTGCGGTATCAGCACCATATGATTTTATTATTTCTTCAGGGTCTACAACATTACGCTTTGACTTACTCATTTTCTCAACGCGGCCAGCCTGAACCGGTAGATTATCTACTACTGAAACAAACCCATTATCGGTTTTTCTTACCTCATTCGGAAATAACCATTGACCATCTAAAGATTTGAAAGATTGATGGCACACCATTCCTTGTGTCATAAGACCTGCAAACGGCTCATCAAGATCTAAATATCCAACATCGCTAAGTGCTCTGGTAAAGAATCTCGAATATAAAAGATGTAGAACTGCATGCTCTACCCCTCCGATATATTGATCTACTGGCATCCAATAAGCAGCCTTTTCCGAATTAAAGGCTTTGTCAGACATAGGATCAACAAATCTTAGATAATACCAAGAGCTTTCGAAAAAAGTATCAAAGGTATCGGTTTCCCTCTCACTATCAGCCCCGCATTTAGGACATGTAACCTGCTTCCAGGTTGGGTGGGTATCAAGTGGATTACCAGATTCCCCAAATTCAACATCATCGGGGAGCACAACAGGCAAATCTTTCTCAGGAACAGGAACTATTCCGCAATCAGAGCAATGAATTATTGGTATTGGGCATCCCCAATATCGCTGACGAGATACGCCCCAATCTCGTAATCTAAAAGTTACTTTTTTGAATCCGGCGCTAATAGCTTCAATCTCTCTAATAGCAACTTTTTTGGCTTCTTCTATATTAAGACCGTTCCAGTCGCCCGAGTTTATTATGGTTCCAGGGCCGGTATAGGCAACATCTTCAACTAAGAAATTCTCAGCCTCTTCATCTTCGGGGCAGACCACTTCGGTTACAGTTAGGTTATATTTACGAGCGAAATCAAGATCACGTTGGTCATGCGCTGGGCAGCCAAATATAGCGCCTGTTCCATAGTCCATTAGTACGAAATTAGCGATATAAACAGGTAATTTTTTGCCACTAATAAGGGGATGATGTAC
>JAACDT010000046.1 GCA_009936885.1 Alphaproteobacteria bacterium | reverse complement strand
CTTCTGCAATGGCAACAGCAAATCACAGAAGGCGGCGTGCCGCTAAGAGATATTATTGATCTTGATACTACTTACACAAAGCTGAATGGCACCCCAATTCAAGATATGTCGGTGATTTCTGCCGTGCCTGCGCATAATATCGCTGTCGCTAACGATCTTTCTGAAGAAGAAGATGAAGAAGATGAAGAAGAGGAGGAGGAGGATGAAACAGACGAATTATCCTCTGACGAGGAAGGTTCTGAAGAGCGTTCGGATTCTGATGATGGAGATGATGGGGATGATCTAACATTATCGCTGGCAGCAATGGAAGAGGCTGTTTTTGACGATGTTATGGCAACTTTGAATGAAATTGCAGGTACGTTTAAAATTTATGAATCCCTTCAAGAGAGACAACTTGCAGGCGAAGAACTTAGCGAAGATGAATTTCAGAAATTGCAATCAAAACGCATATTGCTGGCAGAGCAAATGCAAAACATATATCTTAATGCGAGTAGGCTTGAGGCATTGTCCTCGCAGCTATCAGAGCTTAGTAAGCATCTCACCTCATTAGAAGGTCAGTTCATGTCTGTTGCTACAGGCAGTGGTATCTCCAGAGCACAGTTTCTGGAAGCGTGGTCAGGGCATGAATTAGATGAAATTTGGCCTCACCCTAAATATAAGACAAAAGCCTGGCAGAAACTAAAGGATTTGCATTGGGATAATGTCTCAGAAATTAAAGATAAGATATCTATATTAGTAGAAGATGTAGGGTTATCAATTCCAGAATTTAAAGAGGTGTTTTTGACCATTAAACGTGGTCAGAGAGAGGCAGCACGCGCGAAAAAAGAAATGGTTGAAGCCAACCTCAGGCTAGTGATTTCGATTGCAAAAAAATATACCAACCGTGGATTGCAGTTTCTGGATCTCATTCAAGAAGGCAATATTGGCCTTATGAAGGCTGTTGATAAATTTGAATATAGACGTGGTTACAAATTCTCAACCTATGCTACATGGTGGATAAGACAAGCCATAACAAGGTCTATTGCTGACCAAGCAAGAACTATTCGAATTCCAGTTCACATGATAGAGACGATCAACAAACTTGTGCGTACATCGCGCCAAATGTTGCATGAGATAGGCAGAGAGCCTACCCCAGAGGAGCTATCTGAGAAATTGTCAATGCCTCTTGATAAGGTTCGCAAAGTAATGAAAATTGCTAAAGAGCCCATTAGTCTTGAAACGCCTATTGGAGATGAAGATGACAGCCAATTAGGCGATTTTATTGAAGATAAAAATGCTATCCAGCCGCTAGAAGCTGCCATCCATTCTAATTTGAGAGAGACTACTACCAGAGTTTTGGCAAGTTTGACCCCTCGAGAAGAACGTGTCTTGCGCATGCGCTTCGGCATTGGTATGAATACAGACCACACGCTAGAGGAGGTTGGACAACAATTCTCTGTTACCAGAGAAAGAATTAGGCAGATTGAGGCGAAAGCGCTCAGGAAGCTTAAACATCCTTCGCGTTCTAGAAAATTAAGAAGTTTTCTGGAGCATTAATGTTATCTGTTCTGGGCCTGTAGTTCAATTGGTTAGAACCCACGGCTCATAACCGTGTTGTTGCAGGTTCGAGTCCTGCCGGGCCCACCAACAGATAAAACATATTATTATCATTTAAAGACAGGGTGTATCCTACATCCCAGGAATTGCAGATTTCCGTTTTTTCTTTTTTTGCTTCTTAGCGGGTTCTATCTCAGGTGGTTGAGGCGGGCCTATTACATCAGGTCTGAATGTAATTCTATCATCAAATAATCGGGCGATTTTTTGAGCATCAAACATAGATTTGGCAGCAATAATCATCCAGATTTGTTTTTCTTTATGTAAGCTGAAACTGCGAAGCAATACGAGCTGAGCCTTGCGAAAATAAAGTGCTAATAAGATGGTGGCTATTACAAACAAAGCCCAGTGGACTGAAAAAGTAACAGCATATATCACGAGCGTAGCTATCAGAGGCTCCCACAATCTTTGTTGAATAAGCCAAACTGGAGGTAGAAAAACCCCTAGCTGAGATACTCTGGTGTCAAATACATCGCACTCGCTCTTAATATTTCGAAGAAGCTCAAATGTAACATATTCGCCAACCTCTCCCATCTCTACGTCAGGGAGTAATTCGTGAAGTTTTATCGTTATATCTTCTGGGGTGAATTCAAACACACATCCAAGAGGCCCATAAATTATGAGGTTAAAGATAGTGCCTTCTCTCCAAATCGTAAGCAGTGCGCCATTTTGTTCGTCAATTTCATCACAAATATCAAGAAATTCTTCAATAGAACCATTAAAGGCGTTGCCTTCAATACCAACAATAACATCACCAATTTTTAATCGAAGCGCTTTTGCGCGCGAAACAGAACGAACTTCTTTAATACAAATAAAACTATCGCCGACTTTTGGGCTTGTTTTATCGTCGCTTATTGGGGATGAAAAGTTCTGATTTACAGTTTGCTCTTCATGAGGTGTCTCATCTGCTAATACCATCAGTTAGAATCCTATCAATCGAGACTTACAGAGCTAAGTTACGGAAAAGTGATTTTGTTGTCGCGTGTTTCCATCTGTTGCAATATTTGTTGGTTTTGTTTTGTTAGACCATCTAGTCGCTTGGCAAGCACTTGCTGGCTTCCCGCTACTTTCGATAGTGTTTGGTCACTTGCCATACGAGCCGATAATTGAGATGTTGAATCAATGGTCAGGCTCTCAATTTTCTGCAATTGCCCAAACAATTTACGATTTTGACTATTTAATTCATTTGCAATTGCTTTAGTGAGCGATTCTGCAAGAGAACCGTTGCTCGTTGTGAGTGCGTTTGCAGTCATATCTAGTTTAGCAGCCATTGTCGTATTAGAGTCAGCGATAGTCTGTTTAAGCGAGCTTAACTCATTAATTAATGTTTCATTTAACGAGACAAGCTCCGTCTGGGTTTCAAGAGAAACTTCGAGACGTTCAAGTGAGCTATTCATGTTATCAACATTCTCAGCGAATACAATAAGGGCTTCTCTGCTCGTTGTCGTCATTGTGGATAGTTCTGATAAGGTTCGAAAATATATTAATCCAGCAAATACTAATGCGGCGATAGCAGCCGCTACGGAACTTGCGAAAATGATGGAAATAAATCGCTGGGATTGTTTCATGGAATCCTCCAACTTCTTATGGTCGCGTCTAATCTTATTATACTCAGCAGTAACATCTGTTGCCGCATCGGCTGCATCAAGGGCAATTTTGATGCTTTCTTGAACCGCATTATAATCCGTACTCATTCTCAACCCCTGGATTGGTTTGACAACGACTTGCTATCTTGAAGCCGTTTTTTCAGTTTGAAATAAGCACATTTCGTGCCAGTTGTAGAAAACACCGTAACGGAGGGAAAATAAGGTCCCTTAAAGCCAAATTTTCTGCATCCGTAACGCCTATTTTTCTCATGTGTGATATATAAATATTCGCACCGGTAGCAATTCACATGTTCGCTGCCAATTGAGGTTTGCTCTTGTGTATTTTTTGAGGAACTCATTTGCGAACTCTTTTCTTAACAATTTTCATCATGTCAGCGATAAAAAATCGTAATCCGCCTAGCAGACATAAAAGTCCAGCAAAGGTACTTACATAACTTCTAAACAGAAGTTCTGCCTCGTGAAATTCAATGGCCTGAATTACACACGCCACCGCCACACCAAAAAAGGTGAGGGTGGAGATCATCTCGCCAATACTTTTCGGATTGCGTGCCATTGTTCCTTTAACCTAAAACTATTTTTTACAATGTTATCAAAATAAAACTTATGTTTCTATATTGCCGAATTCATCAAACGATAATTCATCAGGTATGCTAATTTCAGGCTCTTCAACTGGTTCACCTTGATCAATTCTATAAATGTAAGCAAGCGCCACAGCAACTGCATTATAGAGCTTATCGGATATCTCCTGTCCAATTTCTCCTGTAAAATATAACGCTCTGGCGAGTAAAGGGCTACGAAAGATTGTGATTTTATTATCATTTGCGCGTTCAATAATTTGTTTTGCGATAATCCCTTGACCCTTTGCAAGAATAGTTGGTGCGCCTATCTCGCCTGGATTATATTCCAAAGCTACAGCAAAGTGAGTAGGATTTGTGATCACAGCTGTTGCATTCGATACGTTTTCAAGTGCTTCCCTTTGCTTACTTGAATCACGGGACTTTTCCATTTGCATGCGGCGAATTTTAGCTTTTACTTCCGGGGATCCATCAGTTTGTTTATGTTCATCCTTGAGCTCCTGCTTAGTCATTTTTATTTGCTGAATGTGAACATGTCGTTGCCAGAAATAATCAATCGCAGCTATTATGGCTAAAGCAGTGAGTAGGACTCCAATGAGCAACGGAAAGGCATAATACATAATTTCCAATGCGCTTTTTATGGAGCCGTGAAAAATCTGCAATAATTGAGGTAACATTATATAGATTACAATTGATGCAAGACCAATTAAAAGGACAACTTTAAGCACAGATTTCGCGAGTTCCACTAGTCCTTTCATTGAGAACATTCGCTTTAATCCCTTGATTGGGTTGATTTTACTACCTTTAAATGCGGCTGCTTTCGGAGCAAAATTAATTCCACCAACTGCTAATTGTGTTAAAAGGCATACTATCATCAATGGAATTCCCAAAAATAATGCAATGATGATAATAATCTCAAAAACTTGATATAAACGAGTAAAAGCAAGGTTGGAGAGCTGTTCTTTACTCTCTATTTGGAATAGCTTTCCCCATTCATTCATACTTGGAATTGCAATCTCTGGAATAAAAAGAAAAATAAGAAGGCCCATTGCAATAGATGTAAACACAAACATCTCTTTAGATTGCAGTATTTGGCCATCTTCCTTAGACTTTTGAATTTTTCGTTGGGAGGGCTCTTCGGTTTTTTCCTGACCATCTTGGGATTCTTCAGCCACTAAATAAACCCTCCATAATTTCTTGTAAGTTTATCAAGCTTGCATCTGTTAAATTACTCAATGAATTTCCCAGAGAACTAACTGAAAAATATAAAACAAAAAATATACCTATAAGAGTTATTGGGAAACCAATTGAAAATAGATTCAAAGATGGAGCAGAACGGGTAATTATACCAATACTGACGTTAATCAATAATAAAATTATAGCAAATGGCAGCATGATTATGGAGGCTGCATAACACATCGTACCTGCTGCACTAATTCCAGCGGATATAAAAATATCAAATGATGGTATAATACCAATTGGTAAAATCTGATAGGAATCTAACATGGTGTTTATGGCTACTAGGTGGCCATCAGTACTTGTGAATAATACTAACATAAAAAGGTAAAAAATTTGACTAACAACAGGAGTTTGACCACCAGTGGACGGGTCTATTTGCGCAGCAAAACTTAATCCCGATGAGGCTGCTACTTTCTCACCCGCTAGCATAACAGCCGAAAACCAGATTGTTAGAATGAGACCTGCAGAAAGCCCAATAATAATTTCAGAAAATACAATAAATATTGCCTGATTTGAGGTAAGCACTTCTACACTGACAGGGGTCGTATATTGCCAAATAACAAGTGTCAACATGACACTCATTGTTAATCTTACTTGTAATGGAACCCATCTTGCGCCAAGCAGTGGGGAAGAGATAAGAAACGCGCCTATTCGTAACATGGCTATGAAAAACTGTAAAATAATTGTGATAAGCCCTTGTAGCTCAAGTCCTGGCAGTCCCGTCATTGATTGAGTGGTAAATGGAAGCATTACAGATTAGCTAATGTTTACAATTTGATCAAAAATAAACCCAAAATAATCAGATAGTTGAGTTAAAATAAAGCTAGAAAGAAGTCCAAATGATATCATTACGATGACAAGCTTCGGAACAAAACTTAAGGTCATTTCGTTGATTGATGTAGCCGCTTGAATGATACCTATAATAAGTCCTACTGCAAGGGCAATTGCCAGCAACGGTCCAGCAGCAATAATAATCTGCCAAAAGGCAATTCGTAAAAACTCGACATTCTGATCAAATAAATTTGCGCTATTCATTTTTATACACCGATAGAATAGGTGGCAACGAGTGAGCCAACCGTCATTGCCCAGCCATCTACCAAAACAAATAATAATAGTTTAAATGGCATAGCTACCAGCATCGGGCTTAACATCATCATGCCAAGAGACATCAAAATAGAGGCAATAACCATGTCAATCACAAGGAAAGGCAAGAAAAGAAGGAAGCCAATTTGAAATGCTGTTTTTAGCTCTGATGTAATAAATGCGGGTAATAATATTGAAAGAGGCACATCCTCTGGCGACTCATAATTTGAAATGCCAACCATGTCCGAGAACATATTCAAGTCTGTGATTCTGGTGTTTTGAACTAGAAACCGTTTCATAACATCTGTGCCATCCGCTAGGGCTGTATCTGCTGCCATTTGCCCATCTAGATAGGGTGAAATGGCGTCATCATATAAAGTCTCAAATGTGGGAGCCATAATAAAAAAAGTTAGAAATAGCGCTATTGCAATAAGAACCTGATTAGGGGGTGTTTGCTGTGTACCCATTGCTTGTCTGAGGATTGATAAGACTATTATGACTCTAGTAAAAGAGGTCATTCCTAATACAAGAGAGGGAAGAATAGTTAACGCTGTCATAAGGGCTAGAATTTGTAATGATAAGGAATAGGTGGTGCCAGTTGCACCATCACCATTAATTACATTTAGCGCGGGTAGACCTGATAAGCTTGTCTCTAAAGCCGTTTGAGCAAAAGCGGTGTTACCGCCAAATATACTGAAACAAAAAATATATGCGAATAGCAACACCAATATTTTTGTGCGAGACCGCTTAAAATTTGCAGATTTTGTTTCTAATTTTGTCCACGATAATAAATTCATTTATCTAATCCTAGTAAGGGGTTTTTATCGCGCGCTTGCTTTATTGCATCAAATATCGACTCAGTTTCGGCTAGCTTGGTTTTTCCGCCCATTTGGCTATTCACATTCGCTTTTTGCGATTGTTCTGCTCTGTTGCCAAAGGGTGACCTGATACGAGAAGATTTTGATATTCTCTGGTTTTCAGCTATTTGCTGTTCTGCATGTTTGGCCGCAGTATTTTCTGGGTCTAGCCTAATGAGTTGGGGGGGATGCCCTTTAGCGCAAGACATTAAAAAAGTTTCATCTCCAACCTTAACTAAGCGAAGTCGCTCGGTTTGGGAGATGGCGGTGTCTTCTAGAATAGAAATGGATTTTTCAGGTTGTAGTTTGAGTTTTAATTTGCCTTTATTATTGCGCACAAAAAGCAATACACCTACTAGAATAGATAGGAAT
>JAACDT010000240.1 GCA_009936885.1 Alphaproteobacteria bacterium | reverse complement strand
GATACTCAAATTCAAATTGGACAAATGCAAAATGGCAACCCCCGTACAATATTATTACTCCGCCTATTCTGCATACGCATATATTGGTCATCAATATTTTGAAAAAATTGTTAAAGGCTCAGGTCGCCGCATTGACCATAGGCCATTTAATCTCATTGAATGCATAAATAGTATTGGTAGTCAGCCTATATCTGACAGGACAGAAGCAAGCTTGGAGTACCATTTCCAACGCCAGCGCGACCGATGGGCGGAGTTTAGAAATGTAGAAATGCCAAGACAAACGCCGCCTAGTCACTCAAATGCGGCAGACTTGGCTGATCGCATTCTAATAGCAGGTATTTTTTCAGATATAAATATAGACCACTTAGCCTTCAAATTGATGCTCAGTCACTGGACAAAAAACACAGACCTAACGGACGGAAACCAGATCAAAGAGATTTTAATTTCCGAAAACTTTGATGCTGACGAATTGCTAAAAATAGCAAATACAAAAAAAGTGATAGACACCTATGAACAAAACACAGAACAGGCAATAGCGCTTTCCGTATTTGGTTCACCGACATATTTTGTCGATGACGATATGTTCTATGGTCAAGACAATCTGGAACTTGTCGAGCGCGCACTTCAAAAGCCATTTAAAAAATAATGATACGCGATATAAAAAAACTTGCCATACAGCAACTTAGCGACTACCGGAACAAAACCCCAGGTACATGCTTCGATGACTTAGACTTTATCTTGGATATGGATTCTGCATATGAATTACAAAATACGGTTGCCGACATTAGAGTGACTGAAGGCGAAGTTATTATCGGTTATAAAGTGGGATGCACGGGTTCAGGAACCACTCGTCAATTTGGGATGAAAGGTCCAATACGAGGAACACTTTTTGGTTCTGAACTGCTGAAAAACGGAGCTGAACTAGACTTCAATGCGTTTACTAACCTCGCTATTGAAGGAGAAATGGCTGTACAAATTGGTGATAACGGGGAGATTATCTCAGCTTTCCCTATTATTGAATTACACAATTTTGTTTTTCGAGCGCCGATAAAAACACTACCAGAACTGATTACTAATAACGGCTTAAATGCAGGCGTTGTTTGTCCCGACCTTATTTGGCAAAAATCAACACGTTATATAAGCCAATCTGCCCAACTATCAGTTAAAATTAATTCTGAAGTCATTGCTGTAGGCGATCTTTGGTCACTTCCCCAAGGACCATCTGGTTCTATTGAATGGTTGGAGAATAATCTTAAAAACTGGAACCGCTCTATTTTACCAGGGAATATTATTCTAACGGGAACCTCATTAGGTCTCTATCCGGTGCAACCGGGTGACAAAATCGATATATCTATCAATAAAGAGACAACTGTTAGTTGTACGGTCTCGGCTAAAACTAGAATTTCAAAAACATAGTAAGGGCTTGAAATTTTATAAATATCTTGTCGAGAGATACATCCAACTTTTATAGTTGCCTAACATGTGAAGAATTATCTTACCGAGGGGATGTCCTTTGATTCAGATTGTCGATGCTCAAATTCATCTCTGGGGGAGCGGATTACCCAGCAATAAGTCTCATATTCAAGTAACTTCTTTTAGACCAGAAGAGGCCATTGCATTAATGAATGAAAATGGTATCGACGCAGCAGTCATTCATCCTCCGAGCTGGGATCCAAATTCAACAGAAATAGCATTTAGGGCAGTAAGGGAATTTCCCAATAGATTTGCGATAATGGGTTCTTTACCCCTTGATCCAGAGGAGTCACGAGGCAAGATTAAAGATTGGACAGGGAATGGCATGCTTGGCCTTCGCTATACCTTTCTCTCAGATCCCGTCCGCCAATGGGTTGCAGATGGAACACTAAATTGGTTATGGAAAGAAGCAGAATTAGCGGATGTCCCCATTGCAATGCTGGCTACCGACTCTCTTGAAATACTTGGCCATATTGCTGAACGGCATCCCGGATTAAGATTAACCATTGATCATCTCGGAGGCAGGGGCGGTACTACGACACTTAAAGATGCGGCATCCATGACGCATATCCCTGAGTTATTAACACTAGCAAAGCTTCCAAATGTGGCTGTCAAAGCAACTGGAGCGCCAGGTTATTCAAGCGAAACTTATCCTTTTCCAATAATGCAAACTTATCTTGAAAAAATTTATGATGCTTTTGGTCCAAATCGGATGTTTTGGGGAACCGACATAACAAAAATGCCTTGTTCCTGGAAGCAATGCGTCACTATGTTTACAGAAGAAGCATCTTGGCTCAGGACGGATGATCATAAACTTGTGATGGGCGAAGCCCTT
>JAACDT010000239.1 GCA_009936885.1 Alphaproteobacteria bacterium | reverse complement strand
ACAACCGTCGCTGCAACAATGATTATTGCGGCAAAATCTGATATTCAGATTTTTGCAACGGGTGGTATCGGGGGCGTGCATCGCGGCGCCCAGTCAAGTTTTGATATTTCAGCAGATTTACAGGAATTAGTGAAGACAAATGTGTGCGTGGTATGTGCTGGACCAAAAGCAACTTTGGATCTTAATCTGACGATGGAATATCTGGAAACAAATGGCGTGCCTGTTCTTGGTTACAAAACGACAGAATTGCCTGCATTTTGGTCTCGAAACTCTGGGATATATGGAATTCTTCCCTATCAAAATGCTTCTGAAATAGCTTCATTTTTGAGTCTGAAATGGGGTTTTCCACTTGCTGGGGGTGCATTGGTTACAAACCCTGTCTCAGATGTGGATGAAATCCCAGAGTTGCAAGTTCGCTCTTGGATAGAAGACGCCTTGAATGAAACAAAATCCCAGAAAGTCACGGGGAAGGAAATTACCCCCTTTATTCTGGATTATATTCGTCTTGCTTCAAAAGGAAGAAGCGTTAAAACCAATATTTCATTGGTAAAAAACAATGCTAAACTTGCCGCACAAATAGCAATTGAGCTGAAAAAGTTTAATTAAAGCTGTCTGGTTCCAAATGCTTTTGGGCGCTGTAGCCAGTTATCTTCTAGATATTCTGCTGTCTCATCAATCAAATGCATCGCATATGCATATCGCGATACTGCCGAGCGGTTGGGCGCCGAATGATGGGGCAGGCGACCATGCAAAACAACAAGTGTTCCCTTAGGTGCAGGAAGCGCTGTATCACAGTGTGGCATTGGCGTTTCATCCAAGGTTATCATCTCCATTTTCTGCCCATTATTTCTAAAACGATGCCTAAGTGATGAATGGTGGCCTCCTGCAGCTGCCCACATACATCCGTTTTCCAAGGTTGCGTCCTCAAGAGCTATCCAGAAGCCCACACAAGTTTCAGGCTTGGTGAATAAAAACGTAGAGTCTTGATGCGTATTTACCTCGCCTCCTATGTAAGGCTGCTTGCAAATAACCATTGATTGCACCATTGATGGTTTTTCTAGCCCGGCGCCTTTGACAAGGGCTTTTATATCGCTGCTATAGGAAAAATCTGCAAAAACAGGGTCAAGTTCATGCAACGCATGACCTATTTTATTCACCGCTCTTTGTTTCTGTTTTAATAAGTTTCCTGCATCATCTACAGCCTCTTCCTCTAGAAAGAAGGATATGTCGGTTGCAGAATTTGTAAAATAGTCGGACGCAGCATGAGTTTGTCCAGTTGCAGAAAAGGCAACACTATGTGCTTTAGCATCAAACCCATCTATTAATGTTTTGGATTGCGCAAGTAACCTATCGCAGCTATCTGGTGATGCAAATCTGTCAATAACCAGAAAACCATCAGCTTCAAATGCTTCTTGCATAGCTACTGTAAAACCATCTGACCATTCAAAGCGTTTTGGAGATTTATGATCCATTTGTAGATAATATCACACCAAAAACCTTAACGAAATATTAAATTAATTAATTAATTATCAACAGATAGCAATGTTAGAGATTAACAGGCCTTAGAATGGCAGTTTTAATTGATTTGGACCAAATAAAGGCTGCTTTTTTTGCTTATTAAATTGCATGTTTCTTAAACCTGATTTTCTACTTCCATGCTTTCTTGCAATCTCTTGTGACTTTGAGTGATGGTGCGTATTATTCTGGCGCAGTCCATATACACTATCTGCCGCCTTTTTTCGTGCGATTTGCTCTTTTATAATTTGTGCAGGATAGCTCGTATTTATATTTACTTGCCACGGTTCATGAATTTCTGAATTGTTGAGTTGAGCAAGCTCAGGCACCCATTTTCTAATGAATATGCCATCAGGGTCATGGTCATAACTTTGTTTAACTGGATTATATATACGGATGCTGTTTATCCCGGTAGTGCCAGATTGCATCTGCATTTGACTAAAGTGAATGCCAGGCTCAAAATCCACAAATAAGGAGCCCAGATATATCGCAGGGCGCCTCCAATGTAGCCAAAGATGATAGCTCGAAAAACTTACTAACATTGCCCGCATTCTAAAATTAAGCCAGCCTGTTTGGATTAAAGCTCTCATGCACGCATCAATCATTGGATAGCCCGTATTACCTGTTTTCCAAGCCACAAAATGATCCTCGTTAAAAGTATCAAAGCGCAAGCTATTATAGGCTGGATGCAAATTTTCAAATTCTATGCGCGGCTCATCTTCCAGCTTTTGAATAAAATGACAATGCCACCTAAGACGACCAAGGAAGGAATTTAAGGCGCTTGGCCATTTACTTCTTTCCGATTTTTTCAGAGTTTGAATTTCTATTTTTCGATTTTCAGCTGCCTGAAATACTTCAGCTATAGATAAGGTTCCAAAAGCAAGATGTGCAGATAATAATGAGCAGCTATCATAAGCAGTGAGCGGTGAGGACATCTTTTTTGTATAGTACTCGCCTCTATTATTTAAAAAGCTACTTAACAAACTAATGCCTTCTTTCCGCCCGCCTTTCAGTAGTATCTGCGTCTGGTTATTTTCACCTGAACTATTAGGATGAGCATCTATTGCATCAGAAGGCTCGCCTATCGACTCAATCTTTTTAGGCGCTAAAAACTTTGGGGCTGCCATTTGTGTTTGCCATTTTTTTGCCCAGCCATTCCTGTCCTTCAACCCTCGTATTACGCCATTCTGATTTACTTCAAACCATTTAATATCTTGAGATTTAAGCCATCTTGCTACTTTTATATCACGCTGGTAAGTCCACCCATTCCAAGTTTCTTGATGAGAATAAACGTGGCTAATTCCATATCTCACATCCAATTCGCGCAGAATATCTATCGCATCACCATTTTTAATAATCAGTTTGCAACCAAGTTCGTGAAGTGCGCTGTTTAATTCCTCTAAAGAAACCTTTAAAAAGTCATGTTGCCGGCAACTCATCTCCTCATGCCGCCAAAGAGTAGGCTCATAGATATAGAGCGGCAATACGCGACCGGTCTTTGCTGCTCTTACAAGTGCCTCATTATCATGAACACGCAAATCTCGTTTAAACCAAACGACATTTATCATCTGCTGTACCCTACTTAAAATGATTTCTCTTTGCGCTTTTCAATATAGTTCGCTGATACAAAATCTGTATTCATTTCGGGTTATTTCTGAATATAAAATTTCACTGTCCCACTGGTTAAGATTCTAAAACACGCTAATTAAAGGTCGACAGGAAGTGAATTATGAAACAACTAGATAAAAATTTCAAAGACAGAACGTCTCTTATTGAATATGTAAAAACATTATCTGATTGGGCAGACGGTGATGCATCACACATAGCTGGCGGCACGCAACAAGCCTATGAAAAATTAAACCAAATTGACCCCATCGAATATGGAAGAACTCGTAATTTTGGAAATGGCAGGGTTACAAACCTATCTGCCTATATCCATCATGGAATTATTAGCTTAAATGAAGTTCGAAACCATGCCCTTAAGTCAAATTCAGAAACAAAGCAGATAGAAAAATTTGTTCAGGAATTAGGATGGCGTGATTTCTGGCAGCGAATGGCGCTTCGCTATCCTGAATGGGTATGGAGCGATGTAGAAGAATATAAAACTGGGTTTAATAGCTCAGATTACTCTGAGGAGTTACCAGAAGACATTTTAAACGCAAAAACAGATCTGTCTTGTATAAATTCATTCATTGAGCAGTTACTAAATACAGGCTACTTGCATAATCATGCACGAATGTATGTCGCAAGTTATATTGTTCACTTCAGGCGCATAAAATGGCAAATAGGCGCAAATTGGTTCCTAAAACATCTCCTCGATGGGGATGAAGCCAGCAATAACTTTTCCTGGCAATGGGTAGCTAGCACCTTCAGCAATAAGCCCTATATTTTTAATTTGGAAAATGTTGATACGTATTTTTTAGGTCAAGTGGATACGTCAGCTGAAAATAATCAACTCCTAAATTTTAGTTATGACGTGCTTACACAAAGACTATTTCCATATAGGACAGAGTTCTAACGATGCAATTACTTTATATTCATGATAAAGCACTTGGCAGTAATCACCCTATTTTTACTAGAATTAACGCTGAGACGAAAGCTGTCTTTATATGGGATGATGCTTACTTCAAACAGAGAGGCTATTCTTTGAAACGTCTTGTTT
>JAACDT010000238.1 GCA_009936885.1 Alphaproteobacteria bacterium | reverse complement strand
ATCACGCAATAAGAGAAAAAAATGACTAATAACGCTTCTTTAGTTAAAGGCATTAAACTAGCTGCTTTTCTTGGTCTTTTAATCGGAATATTTAATTTTTTTATGATGCAGGTATTTGTAGATAATATATCAAATTTGCTCCGCTGGGGTTACTTTTTTAACTATGAGCATTTCTCTACCTATATTGCAAATTCTCTAATATCAGGATATGTGTCATCTCCATTTTAGTTTGTCCTTGATGGCATCGTTTGGGGGCTTCTGATCGGCTGGATGAAACCAAAATGGCTAGTGATGGTATTGATGCTGTCCATGGCTCAGAAGATGTTATGAAAACCTAAGGGGAAGTATCTGTGATTGGATGCCTGCTAGCAGCATAATCTAATTCTTTTTTAAAAGGATTTAGCGTTATGCTGTTAGCCATAAATCCTGAAGAAAGTCAGAAATAACTTTTTGGCCAGCCATACTGATGATCTGGTTTCTTAAATCTGCAACGGGGCTATTTATATGAAAAATATTTCCAGAAAGCTGGCTTTTTTTAGCAACAGAATGAGATTCGGGCATTCGGGTGGTTACCATATTATAAATTGCGTTTGAAAGCGTAAGCCCCTTGCCAAGATTATTTTCAATGCTTGCAACATCCATGAATGATTGCCCTGCCCCCTGTGCTAAATGAGGGGGCATCGGGTGTGCTGCATCCCCAATTAAGGTTATTCCGCCCCGTCGCCAGTTTGATAATGAATCAAATTGCTTTATGGGGGTTAAGTGCCAATTTTGAGTATAGTCCCCCAGCATCGATAGCACCGGATGATTGCAGAAGATAGCGTCAATTGAGTGAGACTCAAAAGCGCGCTCTGAAAAAGCAAATACGAAATTAACAGCCTGGCTATTTTGGATTGGATAGGATACTAAATGGCACGAATTACCAAGCCATAATTGCACATCAGGATAGGAAAAACCCGCCGGCACTTTTGATGCAGGAAAAATCCCCCGATAGATAGAATATCCAGAGTTTTTCTGATTTGCTGAAGGGCTGATGAAGCGCCGTGTTTTGCCATCCCAGCCATCCGCACCTATAATAATGGGCGCTGTAATAATTTCACCAATATCTAGTGCCAGCTTAGTGTGATTATTTTTGTTCGTGATAGCTAAAACTCTGGCGTCCATAAATTTAATAAGTGAATTTGTGAGGCATTTATTCAACAAGATTTCATATAGATCGTGACGTGCAATTGAGACATAAGGATCGTTTTTCGAGGAGAGTGGGATATTTGTAAGGCTGACCGCCGTGTCGAATGCTTTAATTTGTACTGCCAGAAGTCTAACCGCTTTATTCAGTATTTCTTGCTCTACCCCTAGTGACGATAAAGCAGCCAATCCGTTAGGCGCTATTTGTAATCCACCGATGAAACGTGAATGGTTATTAGGCGCAATTACCGTGACTTTATAGCCATGTTTTGCGCAGGCAATCGCCGTTCGAAGACCGCTAAAACTATTTCCAATGATTACAACTTCTTCAGTCATCACTGTTGATAATACCTCTGCTGATTAGCATTTAGCGCAGGTTAGAAGGATTAAAAAAAAGGTCGACAGCTTGCCGACCCTTTAAAAAAAATAGTCATATATTTAAGAAAAGCAATACTGCCCTCAAATAAGAAGTGGTGCGATAACAAGGCTCACAATAGCCATTACATTGATTAGGATGTTCATAGCTGGACCAGATGTATCTTTAAGAGGATCGCCAACCGTATCCCCAACAACAGCTGCTTTATGGACATCAGAACCCTTGCCGCCATAATTGCCCTTTTCAACATACTTCTTGGCATTATCCCATGCACCGCCAGCATTTGCCATCATAAGAGCCATCATTACACAACAGATTAGCGCGCCGCCAAGCATGCCTCCTAGCGCTTTTGGTCCAAGACCAAAGCCAATTACAACAGGAGCAAGCACAGCTAGTGAACCAGGTAGAATCATCTTGCGCAGCGCAGCCCGCGTTGCAATATCAACACAGCGAGCTGTATCAGGCTTTGCTTTGCCTTCCATCAAGCCAGGTATTTCCTTAAATTGGCGTCTAACTTCGATAATCATCTCAAAAGCAGCATCCCCAACGGCGGTCATCGTGATAGAACTTACAAGGAATGGGAAAATACCGCCAATAAACATACCCACAAGGACAATCGGGTCATTAATTGCAAGCACAAAATCAGGGTCTCCATTACTGACCTTAACAATATAGGCACTGATTAGAGCAAGAGCTGCCAGAGCAGCAGCACTAATGGCAAACCCTTTACCGATTGCAGCAGTGCTATTTCCAACCTCGTCAAGAGAGTCTGTAATTTCACGTGTTTCTGGCCCCATTTCAGCCATTTCAGCAATACCGCCAGCATTGTCTGCTACTGGCCCATATGCATCAATCGCCATGGTAATTCCAACCGTAGCCAACATACCAACAGCTGCCATTCCAACGCCGTAAAGACCAGCTGAAAGATTTGCAAAGAAGATTATAGCTGCAATCGTAAGCACTGGTATAGCAACAGACTGCATGCCAATTGCCAATCCAGAAATCATTACAGTTGCAGGACCCGTTTCACCATCTTTGGCAATTTTTCGAACCGGAGCACCTCCTGTATAATATTCAGTTACGAGACCAACAATGATACCGCCTATCGCGCCCACAAGCACCGCATACCAAACACCAACGGACGCGCCCATATTAGTAATCACAAAATAGGCCGCACCTATGAAAATAACAGCAGCGCCTATGGTACCAAATCGCAAGGCAACATCAGCGCTTTTGTTAGAGAATAATTTTACTGACAAAATTCCAAGTAGTGAGCAAATAAGCCCTGTTGATGCAAGAGCTAGTGGCATGAACTGCAATACAGCTCTGTTGCCGCCCAGGACATCCAAGGACGCCATTGACATCGATGCAGCAAGAGCCATCGATGCGATCATCGCTCCACAATAAGACTCAAATATATCTGAACCCATGCCTGCAACATCACCAACGTTATCACCCACATTATCGGCGATAACCGCTGGATTGCGGGGGTCGTCTTCTGGAATGCCTGCTTCAACCTTACCAACAAGGTCAGCGCCAACATCTGCAGATTTAGTAAAAATACCGCCGCCAACACGGCTGAACAAAGCCACAGAAGAGCCGCCCATTGCAAAGCCTTCAATAGATTCTATCCCGTGCAACGTATTTCCCATAAACCCGTACAGCACCCCTATTCCGAGCAAGCCCATCGATGCAACCGTAAGGCCCATAATAGAGCCTCCAAAAAAGGCTATATTCAATGCCTCAGCTGCGCCCTTATTCTTGGCGGCTACCGCTGTTCGCACGTTAGCTTTCGTGGCTGTGTACATTCCAATATAACCAGCGGTGCCAGAACATAAGGCACCAAGGGTAAATGCAATAGCAGTTCCCATTCCCAAGCTGGCGTAAAGAGCAACAATGCAAATCACACAAAAAACTGCAAGACGCTTATACTCGCTGGCCATAAAGACCATGGCGCCAAGATGTATTTCATCAGCTATATCTTGTGCCGGGCCGTTTCCGACTGGAGATTTTTTAATCCATTGATAAACAAAAAAAGCGACAATTAAGCCGGATGCCCCAAGAGCGACAGGGATATACGCGCTGGTCATGATTTAAGTACCTCTTAAAAGTGGTCTGAAAGAAAATGTGCATAACCAATATGTTGTTTGGCCAAGCGTGCTAGGTTATAGTAATAAAGTTTTATTCTGTAAAGTATAATCCCCTATTTCTAATGATTAGCATTGCCAGATTCGCAAAAGCGGGTTGTAAAAAAATTTGAAGACAGCTTGATAATGTGATAATCATTGAGGCGTTCAATACTCTGATTGGGAGAGTCTGTTTTAAATACGATAATGTATTTTATGGCAGCGCCGAAGGAGCACAAGCCTCATAATCTCTCAGGCAACAGGGCCAATTAAAGTGAACAGTCTGGAAAGTAACCGTAAAAGGTTCACCGACGGGGATAACTAAGAGAGCGGTAAAACCGTATTCATGGGAAACTCTCAGGTACAAAGACAGACGAGGTGTATTTTTATTGCCATTTTTCGGCATTCATACACTTTGGAGTCTTTAAAAAATGAAATCTATTGCGATTATTGGTGCAGGTGTAACAGGGGTTACTACAGCTTATATATTAAATCAGCTTGGATATAAGGTGACTGTTTTTGAAAAACAGCGCTATGCGAGTGTTATGACATCCTATGCAAATGGAGGGCAACTTTCTGCAAGTAATGCAGAAGTCTGGAATCACTTTGGAACAATTTTAAAAGCAGCCTCATGGCTATTTAAGAAAGAGGCGCCGCTTAAGATGAATTATTGGCCAGATAGGCATAAGATAAGCTGGATTAGCGAATTCTTGCTACAAACAAGGAATTACCGAAAAAACACTATCGCGACTACAAGAATGGCGATCGAGTCACGCAAACAAATGCAAAAAATCATAGATGATTCTGGCATAGATTTTGACAAGTCAGATTGTGGCATTTTGCATGTGTATAATAGTCAGCGTGAATTTGATCATGCTCATAAAGTTAATGAGCTATTGGCCGAAGGTGGCCTGGAGCGTCGACGTCTTTCGGGAAGTGAAATTCTGGAAATAGAGCCGAGCCTAACTAAGAAGGTTATTGGGGGATACTACACCAGAACAGACTCAACAGGCGATATTCATAAATTCACCTCTAATCTCGCAGATGTTATAAGTACACGCGGCGTTGAGTTTAAACTTTGGACAGATGTAACAGACATAAAAACATCTAACCATGAGGTTGAAATTGTCTCACAAACGCACGGCTTGGAAGAACGAGTTGATATATTTGATGCCGTCGTAATATGCGCAGGTGTCGCTAGTCATAAATTCGGGCGAAAATTAGGCGACAGGATTAATATCTATCCAATAAAGGGCTATTCAATCACAGTGCTATTATTTGACAGCGTTGCGCAACAAAAAGCGCCAATGGTAAGTTTGCTTGATGATGAGGCTAAAATAGTTACATCAAGATTAGGAAGGGATAGATTTAGAGTTGCCGGAACAGCAGAAATCGCTGGGTATAATCTTGATATTGTGGATGCACGTATCAAGCCTCTAACTCAGTGGGTGGAATGCAATTTTCCAGAGCTTCCATCTAAGGATATAAAACCATGGGCAGGTTTAAGACCGATGAGACCTAATATGATCCCTCTTGTTGCAAAAGGCAGAAAACCTAACATATTTTATAATACTGGACATGGTCATCTTGGATGGACACTTGCTTGTTATACAGCGAACATGGTAGGCGAATT
>JAACDT010000237.1 GCA_009936885.1 Alphaproteobacteria bacterium | reverse complement strand
TTATATGCTTGTTTCTTATCTGGGTTGTGCCTTGGTAGTGTTGGCATGGCACTTCACCACAAATTATGCCATAGTTTAGGGGGTAGTTTTGGATTGCCTCATGCGGCTACACATTGTGTTGTTCTACCACATGTTATTCAATTTAACGCAAATGTAAGACCAGAACTAAACCAGTTGGGAAATAGGTTACATTCCTCTTCTCTTGGATTTGCGATTTACGAGCTGATACGCTCATGCAATGGGCCAACTAGTTTACAGGAAATTGGCATGAAAGAAACGGATCTTGATACAGCAGCAAGCCTTGCAATGAGCAATAGTTATTACAATCCGCGCTCCTTTACCTATGACGATATCCGTGAATTATTACAAAATGCGTATTCAGGGATTATGCCAGATGCCTGCCTTATTTAAACAAACTCAAATTAGTAAAGTCACTTAATGTCGCAAAAACCACCACAAACAGCTAAGCAAAAAAATCAATTAGAAACTACCAACCAATTTCCTAAAATCAGCTTTACCGAGATGTTCTGGGTATTTTTTAAATTAGGCTTAACCAGTTTTGGAGGCCCAATTGCGCATATTGGGTATTTCCACAAATTATTTGTTGAGCAAAAAAAGTGGTTCTCAGCTGAAGAATACGCAGAAATAGTAAGTTTGTGTCAATTCCTACCAGGCCCAACCTCTAGTCAGGTTGGTATGTCAATCGGCCTTAAATGTGGTGGCATTTCAAACGCATTTGCCGCTTGGCTTGGTTTTACAATACCATCTATGCTGATTATGATTGCTGCTGGCTATGGAATACTGACTTTTGACGGGACAAGCATTACTACCATATTACATGTCCTAAAATTACTGGCAGCCGCTGTTATATTACAGGCAGTTATATCAATGGCAAAAACGCTTACCCCTGATTGGACACGCAGAATTCTAGCCCTGACAGCAACCATCATTCTGGTAGCAAATCCCTCTGCTTTGATGCAATTATTTGTATTGGGCGCCGGGATCATTGCTGGCATTTTTCTAAGCGGAAATAAAAGTACTGAAATACAAAAGACAGAAAGCAAAAGTAAAACCTATTCCTACTCTTCATTTGTACAAAAATTAGGCCCTGTTTCCGCTATCATTTTTGTTATATTATTATTTGTACTGCCAATCTTAGCGATAGCTTTCACCTCCCCCATTATAGAAATAGCCAATATATTTTTCCAGTCAGGGGCCTTGGTATTTGGGGGTGGTCACGTCGTTTTGCCATTACTTCAATCTCAGATTGTGCCAAATGGCCTTATAAGTCATACCGACTTTATGGCTGGGTATGGAATTGCTCAGGCAATACCAGGACCACTTTTCACCTTTGCTGCCTATCTGGGAGTAATGATGCCTACAGATTTACCAGCTTGGATATCTGGCATAGTTTGCCTTATCATCATATTTCTTCCAGCCATTTTATTAGTTCTAGCTGTCATTCCTTTTTGGGATAGCATTCGGGGTAATTCATCTATAAAAGCTGGGTTATACGGTATTAATGCCGTTGTTGTAGGCTTACTGCTGGCGGCTCTCATAAATCCAATTCTTATCCTTAGCTTAAAAAGCGGGTTTGATATTATTGTAATATTAGGGTTGTTTCTGCTGCTTGTTTTTAGCAGGCTTCCGGTATGGCTGGTTATTTTAGGGGCTAGCCTTGCTGGATATGCATGGTCTTTTATCTAATGTTAAAAATTCTGAGTTTAGATTTTAGAACAGATCTCCTCAAAAATTTTAACCTGCAAAATCCAGACTGGTAGCTTGTTTATGATTTAGTACTATTTAACAAGTAATCCCTATGGAACATCAAAGAAGAGATATTAGAATATGGTACGAATTGAAGATCACCGGCTGATTACAGGCAAAGGTAAATTTACAGCAAATATAAAGCCCACTGAGGCGCTGGTTGTAAAATTTCTGCGCTCACCTATTGCGTGCGGCGTTATTCGCTCCATCGATATAAGTGACGCAAAATCAATGCCTGGCGTGGTTAATATTTTCACTGCGCAAGATATGGCAGCTGATGGTGTAACCCATATGCTAGATACAGCAAAGCCCGTGCGTGATGATGGCGGTACTGTTATAAATCCGCGCCGACCCATTCTAAATAATAGCGATATCAAACATTTAGGTGAGCCCATTGCCATTATTATTGCCCAAACATCAGAGCAGGCAGATAACGCCCTTGAAGCAATTTTTGTTGATTATAGCGACAGCGATAGCTCATTGCTGAGTAGTAAGAATACAGACAGCCCGCTTGTATGGCCAGAAGCGCAGGACAATTATGCCTCTTATCATCATGTTGGCGATGCAACAAAAGTTCAAGAAGCCGAAGCAAATGCCGCTCATTTAATTACAGTGCCAATTCATATTTCGCGAATAACAGCTGTTGCGATGGAGCCTCGTATCTCCTTATGCGATATTGACCCTAAGGGTAAGTTAATTTTTACGACCAGCACACAAAACCCCTTTGCTTTGCGTGCAGAAATAATGAAAACCTTTTCGCTTGAAACGACTAATATACAGGTGATAGCGCCAGATGTTGGCGGATCATTTGGAATGAAAGGCACGCTTTACCGCGAGGATGCAGCTATTATTTGGGCAAGTCGTAAAATAGGGCGCGCCCTTTGCTGGTCTGCTAGCCGAAGCGAGGCATTTATAAGCGACGAGCATGCACGCGCAATGTTTGGACAAGTACGTCTTGGACTTGATAGTGACGGAAAATTCACAAGTTTTTCAGTTTCTCTAGATATTGATATTGGTGCATATGTATCAAAGCGCTCTTTTAGCATGCTGAATAATTTAGGGGGCATTGCCGGGCAATATATAATCCCTGCAATTTCAGCTGAGTTGCGTTTCAGCTATTCTAATACAATGCCGATTTCGCCTTATCGCGGGGCTGGACGGCCTGAGGCGACCTTTATGATTGAAAGCGCAATTGACGAAGCTGCTAGAATCACAGGCATAGATAGAGCAGAATTACGCGCTAGAAATTTTATCAAGCCTGATATGTTACCCTACCAAACAGCATTAATGTTTAATTATGATAGCGGCGATTTTCCAGCAATCCTAGAGGAAGCACTGCAATTATCAGACTATCACAACTTTGAAAACAGACGCGCTGTTTCTGCAAAAAATGGGCGTATCAGAGGAATTGGAATAGCAACTCACATTGAGGTTGCTGGCGGGCCATTCGGTATGCTGATAAAAGAAGTAGCAAGATTGCGGGTAAGCAAACAAGGTGTGATAACAATCGCTCCTGGCAGTATGTCTGTTGGACAAGGTCTGGAGACTAGTTTTCCAGATATCGTGGCAGCTGAGCTGAATATAAGCGCTGATAGGATTAAGTACATCCAAGGTGATACGGATTATCTACCAAGTGGCAGAGGAAGCGGCGGTTCAGCTGCAACTATTACGGGGGGGTCTGCTGTTATCAATGCAGCTGAAATTTTGATTCAAACAGGAAATCAAATTGCTGCTGATGTTCTAAAATGTGATATCTCTGACATTCAATATAATAACGGCAGTTTCTATCAGATGAATGATCCTGATACCGCGCTTAACTGGTCTGAAATTGCCCAATATAGCAATCAGCCAGATGGGCTTGATATAATGGGGGAGTTTACACCCTCTGCGCCAACCTATCCTAACGGGTGCCATATTTGCGAAGTTGAAATTGACACCTCTACAGGCAAATGTTTTGTCCAAGACTATGTAGCAGTTGAAGATGTAGGAACAGCTTTATATCCTGTTTTGATAGAGGGCCAAATTCTAGGCGGTATCGTGCAAGGCATTAGTCAGGCTTTAGGTGAAAGTCTTGTTTATGACGAAACAGGACAACTCTCAACAGGGTCTTTTATGGATTACCAGATGCCAATCGCTTCTGACTTTCCGAAATTTAGAATTAAAACACACCCTGTCAAAACCAACATAAATCCTCTTGGTGCTAAAGGGGTTG
>JAACDT010000236.1 GCA_009936885.1 Alphaproteobacteria bacterium | reverse complement strand
GTTCAGATTTCAGGTTTGTGCCGACCCGCTGATACACCATTTTCAACCCCGCTCTTGGACATAAATCTTGATGTAAAAGCTGGCGAGATCGTTGGTATTGCAGGCATTGCTGGTAATGGCCAAAGTGAATTAATGGAAGCATTAACGGGGGAGTGGCGTTCCAGAGATTCAATTAAAGTGTTAGATGTTCTGGGTGTTGATATCAGAGATTATAGCCCTCATAAAAGGCGTCAAATGGGAATAGGCTTTCTGCCAGAAGAGCGAAATGGTCATTCTGCTGTAATGGATATGACATTGACCGAAAATACGCTTTTGACAAACCATAATAATCCAGAAGTCCAAAAACACAGCATAATCCAAAATGATAATTTAGAAAAACTGACCTCAAATATTATTCATGATTATGATGTTAGAACGCCTCTCCAAAACCCATTGGCGTCTTCATTATCGGGGGGCAATTTACAAAAATTTGTTGTCGGAAGAGAAATCATTAAAAAGCCAAGCGTTTTTTTTGTTGCTCAACCAACATGGGGTGTTGATATTGGCGCTACTAAATTTATCCGAAATGCATTAATTGACCTTGCGAATGAGGGGTGTGGTATCATTGTAATTTCGCAGGATTTAGAAGAGCTGTTTGAACTTGCAGATAGCATTAGTGTTTTGTTTAGAGGCAAGCTGTCTGAGCGCAAACCTGTTAAAGAGCTAAACTCACAGAAAATCGGCCTCCTTATGGGCGGTGAAGTTGTTGACTCATTGGCCAAGGAACATAGCTAATGTTTTATTTAACCCTGAGAAAAGAAACACCGCTTATTTTTAGAGTATCAGTGCCTATTGCCTCTATCCTATTAACAATATTATTTGGAATTTTTATTTTCAGTGTGCTGGGTTATGATTCAGGAAAAGCACTCTATCACTTTTTTATATCCCCCCTTTCGCGCATTGATAGAATAGCAGACTTGTTTGTAAAAGCCTGTCCGTTAATGATTGTCGGCACAGGTTTAGTCCTTTGTTTTCGGGCAAATATTTGGAATATCGGTGCAGAAGGGCAATTAATCATGGGAGCTGTCTTTGCGGGCGGTCTTGCCTTATCCTTCCCAGACACCAACTCTGTCTGGCTCTTGCCTGCAATGGCAGTTTTATCTTTTATTGGCGGCGGGCTTTGGGCTTTTTTACCTGCAATATTGAAAGTAAGGCTTAGGACGAATGAGATACTCGTATCTCTTATGCTAACTTATGTTGCCAGTCTTTTTCTAGACTGGCTGGTCAGAGGACCCTGGCGTAGCCCAACTTCATTTGGGTTTCCCTTAACAAATTATTACCCAGATGCAGGCCTGATATCAAAAATCAATTTTCCTGGAATTGGCACAATTGGTCAGCTTCATTGGGGCGTTTTTATCTCTATTTTAGTATGTTTACTATGCTGGTTTATGATGCAGAAAACAGTTTTTGGCTTTCAGGTTAAACTAGTTGGAGACAGCCATAAGGCATTTCGATATTCAGGCTTCAATGAATCAAAAACCACTGTGATGCTATTTATAATCTCTGGCGGATTAGCTGGATTAGCAGGAATGATAGAAGTATCTGCCAATATCGGCCAATTGCAGCCTAATATATCATTCGGCTATGGATTTACAGCGATTATAGTTGCTTTTCTTGCTCGTCTTAACCCCGCAGCGGTGATTTTAGCTGGATTATTAATTGCTCTAATTGAAATGGGCGGTGATTCTGCTCAAATAGCATTGGCAATTCCAAAAGTAGTCACAGGCGTTTTTAAAGGAATTCTATTATTTCTGTTACTGGCGGGTGAGACACTTACAAAATATCAGATAAACGTTAAACCTAGACAGCGAAGTGTTCCTAATGATTGATGCGCTTATTTTAACTATCTTAATGACATCGGTGCCGCTCGTGCTTGCAGCTACTGGAGAATTAGTTGTCGAGAGAAGCGGCGTGTTGAATCTTGGCCTTGAAGGTATCATGCTGATGGGGGCTGTATCTGCATTTGCGCTCACCTATGCTACGGGGAGCTTGTTTATTGGATTGCTGGCAGGCATTGTTTCAGGAGCTATTACAGCTGCTATTTTCGGATTTTTTGTATTAGGGCTCGCAACAAACCAGGTAGCAACAGGCCTTGCGCTAACCATATTTGGAACCGGTCTTTCGGGCCTAATCGGCTCTGAATTTGTAGGCAAGGCGATTACTGGCCTTCCAACATTATTCCCAAAACATTTTTCTGATATACCGTTTATTGGCGTATTCCTCTCATTGGATATCGTTGCTTATTCCTCTGTTATTATTGTTTTTCTGGTGTGGGTATTTTTATTCAAGACCAAAACTGGATTGATTTTAAGAGCCTCTGGCATCAGTCATGATAGCGCACATTCGCTTGGTTATTCAGTTTTAAAGGTTAGATGGTGTGCTGTTTTATTTGGCGGCATGATGGCAGGGCTCTCTGGCGCCTATCTGCCTTTAATGCTAACGCCTCACTGGTCTGAGGGGATGACAAGTGGTCGTGGATGGATTGCATTAGCGCTTGTTGTATTTGCATCATGGATGCCGTCCAGAATTATTTATGGGGCAATATTATTTGGCACAATCACCATTATGCAACTGGCAGGGCAGGCTCGTGGTTGGACAATACCACCGCAATTTTTATCATCTTTGCCCTATCTTGCTACTATTTTTGTCTTGGTTGTGATCTCTAGCAGAGGATCTGCAAAGTATTTGGCACCATCTGATTTAACGCAACCCTTTATTTCGTCAAAATAGGTTTAAGCTTAAAATTTAACATAATTATAGTTTATGTTCTAAATTCATTTACGATGATGAATAATTTTTATATTATGGTAAAGATAATCAAAGACAAATTTAGCGATTCGAGGTTTGAATAATGAAAAATAACAGATTTATGATATTTGCAGGATTAGTGTTGGTGATTGCGGCCATTTACTTTTTTGCTGTAAATACTGACCAAATAGAAGAAGAAAAAGGCAAAATGAAAGTCGCTTTTGTCTATCTTACCAATCCTGGTGACCATGGCTGGACATATGCTCATGAGGTAGGCCGCCAACAGGTTCAAGAGCATTTTGGTGATGCTGTTGAAACAGTTTATGTTGAGAATGTACCTGAGGGCCCAGATGCAACACGCGTTATTCGCGAGCTCGCACAAAATGGGAATGATATGATTTTCACAACCTCTTTTGGATATATGGAACCAACCTTAAAGGTCGCCAAAGATTTTCCAAATATCAAATTTGACCATATAACCGGATATATGCGTGCTGATAATATGGCCACAGGAAATATTCGTTTTTACGAAGGTCGTTATGTTCAAGGTGTGGTGGCTGGACTTACTACTAAATCAGATAAAATCGGATATGTTGCAGCTTTTCCAATCCCAGAAGTTATTCAAGGCATTAATTCTTTTGCTCAAGGATTACGAAGTGTAAATAAAGACGCCACTATTTCTATTGTTTGGGCAAATACTTGGTATGACCCGGTAAAAGAAGGCGATGCTGCAAAAGTTCTAATTGCTGAAGGTGCAGATGTTTTGGCACAACATACAGATAGTCCTGCAATGCTTCAAACTGCTGAAAAAGCTGGCGTATATGGCTTTGGACAATCCTCTGATATGCATGATTTTGCGCCAAATGCTCAGCTCTTTGCATCTGTTAATAACTGGGGTCCTTACTATATTTCGCAAATTGAAAAGGCAATGGATGGTTCATGGAGCACAGGCGAGGGTCCAGACCATTGGGCCGGAAATACTTGGAAGGGTCTCAGCGATGACTTCCTTGTTCTAACAGACTTCAAAAATATGCCAGCTAGCGTAGTAGACGCTGCTCAAAAAGCAAGAGACGGCATTGCTGATGGAAGCATTAATATTTTCTCAGGTCCGATGAGTGATAATGAAGGAAACCAGATATTAGCAAATGGCGAGGCTCTTGATGATGGCGGACTTTGGGCCATGGATTACTATGTTGAGGGTGTAATCGGTAAAATCCCTAACTAACTTTAAATGTTTCACCGGAGGAAGCGATTTTTTAAATCCTCCGGTGCGACTTGGAATAATATAATTTATGGCAACCCTATTACTAAAAAATGCTGCAATAATTGCAACCATGAATGATT
>JAACDT010000005.1 GCA_009936885.1 Alphaproteobacteria bacterium | reverse complement strand
GCCTGGGAAATCTTCACCATCTCTCCAAAGCGTTAATAACCATGCACAAATTACTGCAAAAAATGGTTTTGCGAACTCAGAAGGCTGAACTCGGAATGGCCCAACAGAAACCCACCTTGTAGCGCCATTTACTTCATTGCCTACTAAAGCTGTTATAATCATTAATCCGATAGCAGCAGAAAGGCCGAGTAAACTGATAACCCGAATTTGTCTTGCTGAAATCATGGAGAAAAATAACATAACGCATAAAGCGGGCATGAGGAATATCATTTGTCGCCAGCCAAAATGTTGCTCTGGTAGGCCAATTCTGAGCGCTACTGGCGGGCTGGCGGCCATAACCAAGATGGTTCCAAGTGCCATAAGAACAAGCACAATGCTAAGCAGCCATCTATCTACGGTCCACCACCAAATTCCAATAAGAGATCTTTCTGTTCTATCCAACATTATAGCGTCTCCACATAGGGAGGCTGCTGTTGGCATAGTTTTTTAGCAAGGTCAGTGAATTGTCTGCCCCGCTCTTCAAAATTAGCGAATGTATCAAAAGAAGCAGCTGCTGGAGATAATAAAACAAAACTATCAACCCCATCTTGAAGTGTTAATTTTTTAGCAGCTGCAAATGCTTTGCTAGTAGCGTCTTCTAAATTCTCAGCCAGCGTTGTAGGGATTAACCCTGATAATTCTGACTGAAATTGTTTTTTTGAGTTTCCATATAGATAGGCATGCTTAACCTGCCTTAATTCTTTTATACAATTTGGTAAGCTAGGTTCTTTTGCAAGGCCGCCCGCGCACCAGAAAATTTGCTGAAATGAAGATAATGCCCGCGCTGCTGCGGCATCATTAGTTGCTTTGGAATCATTTATAATTCGTAATTGATTTCCAGCTATATCACAGCTTGCAACCAGTTCTAACCGGTGCGGTAATCCCTTGAAACTCAAAATAGCTGTTTTAATCTGTTCTTCTTTTATACCAACATATCTGCATATAGTCGCCGCAACCGCTGCGTTTTCTGCATTATGGGACCCAGATAATGCAAAGTTTTGGTGTATCCCATCAGGGGCGTCATCTTTGCTTATTAAATGAAGCTGGCACTTATACCTTGCGGGGAGTAGCGGTAGCAGGTTTGCGCCATTACCAAGAATAATTAACCCATTTGGCTTTACGTTTCGTACAGCTTCTGCCTTGGCAGCTGCGTAATTTGCCATCGAGCCATGCCTGTCAAGATGGTCAGGAGATAAGTTAAGGATTGCAGATATATCTGGATTTAGAGAGGGTGTGATTTCTAATTGGTATGAGGATAATTCAACCACCCTGTAACCATCTACGCCAGGGCTATTTAATACAGCCATTGACGTGCCAAGGTTGCCCCCAACAGCAACAGCTTTTCCAGAAGAACGCAGTATATGAGCGGTAAGCGCTGTTGTCGTAGATTTCCCGTTAGTGCCTGTTATTACGATCCATTTAGATGCTGGCTGAAGTCTAATCACAAGCTCTATATCGCTTATGATGGGCACTTTAAATTTAGCAGAAAGTAGCGATGCAGGATGTGGCTCTGGCAGATAGGTTGGAATGCCAGGGCTAAAAACAACTGCATCAAGCCCATCCCAAGGCCAGTCTGAATAATGTGCATATAATTTCCTAAATTCTTCTGGAACTTTTTCTTTATTATCATCAAAAACATACGTTGTGATATGATTGCTGACAGCCAGTCTTAAGGCTGCCAATCCTGACCTGCCTAAACCAAGAACCGCAATTTTCTGCAGGTGTTGTATATTTGTGGATTTAGATTTGTGTAACATTACTAAATCCTCTACCGCAACTTTAACGTTGAAAGACTAATTAGAGCGAGAACAACAGAAATAATCCAAAATCTGATTACAATCGTTGATTCAGCCCAGCCTTTCTTTTCGAAATGATGATGAAGAGGCGCCATCAGGAATATACGTTTACCAAATAGCCGAAAGGAGGCAACTTGCAATATAACGGAGACTGTTTCCAGTACGAATAAGCCCCCTGCAATTGCCAGCACGAATTCATGGCGGGTAGCAACCGATATAGCACCAAGTGCGCCGCCTAATGCAAGGGAGCCTGTATCACCCATAAATACTTTGGCAGGGGGAGCGTTAAACCATAAAAATCCAAGGCTGGCCCCTATCAGGGCGCCGCATAGGGTAGCAAGATCGCCTACGCCAGGAATGTAGCTAATCTGCAAATAGGAGGCAAAATTAATATTTCCAGAAAGATAAGCGAATAGAACAAAACATGAAGCAACAATCATCACAGGAACAATTGCCAGCCCATCAAGCCCGTCTGTTAAATTCACAGCATGTGAGGCACCGACAATTACAAAGCTTGTAAATAAAATGTAGAATAACCCAAGGGGAAGAAGCTGTTCTTTGAAAAAGGGAACAGCAACGCTGTATCTCAGCTCTTCTGGTGAGAGTTCGACAAAGAACATGCTAACAAATATGCAGAAAACTAATTGAAGAAGAAGTTTGCGCTTGCCGCTCAAACCTTTGCTTGTATTTTTGCTTAATTTCATCCAGTCATCGACCAAGCCAATAGACCCAAAGCTAACAATGACGACTAAAACAGGCCATAGATAAGGATTTCCAAGTGGAACCCAAAGAAGGGAGGAAATCACAAGGCTTGATAGAATAAGAAGCCCGCCCATCGTTGGGGTGCCTTTTTTAGCAAAATGTGTATCAGGCCCATCATCTCTTATAGGTTGACCCTCTACCTGACGTGATTTTAGCCAAGCTATAAAAGGCGTGCCAAGAATAAGCGAGAAAAGAAGAGCTGTTAGTACAGCCCCGCCCGTCCTAAAGGTAATGTAGTTAAAAAGATTAAATATTTGGTACTGATCGCTGAAAGGTACAAGGATATCAGACAGCATTTGCGATCTCCTTGTCAGATAATGATTTTAAATGTTGCACAAGCAAATATGCGCCAGAGCCATGAGAGCCTTTGACAAGTATTATACTAGCCTCACTAATAAGCGATTCTATCACTGGTTTAGCTTCTTCAACATTTACAAATGTATGGACTGCTGTAATAGGTTGAAGGGCTTTTTTTATTTTCTTCAGGGCAGGGCCAACCAGAATTACGCTCGATGGGTGCGCTTGAATGATGTCAGGGACTACTTTGGCATGCATCTCGTCGCTAAATTCACCAAGCTCAAGCATATCTGTGAGGATAAATATTTTATTCGCTTCTGGCCGGCTGGCAACATCCAAAATAGCAGCTTTCATTGAAGAAGGGGACGCATTATACGCATCGTCAATTAGAAGAGTTGAATGAGTATTAATTGTGAGATGTATTGCAGCCCCTCTGCCATCTAGTTCGGTTTGGTTCTGCAGACTTGCACAGGCTTTATTGATATCAAGGCCCATAAAATGACAGGCCGCAATTACGCTAAGCGCGTTAATTGCCCAATGTTCTGCCCGCATTGCGATGCCGAGCTGGTAGGTATTTGTGCCAATTCTAAATGAAATATGCTGTTTTATCCGGCTGTTATGCGCATCATCCACTATGCGTGAGAGAAGCTGAACTGTGCTAGTGCTATTTTTTCCAAAGCTAATGATGGTTCCAATTTTTGCGTTAATAGCCGCTTTTTCCAATATAGAATATTGGTCATCGTCCCGTGGTAGAATAATACAGCCATCAGGGCTCATCCCAGCACATATTTTAGCTTTCTCGTGAGCAACTGCTTGAAGTGAATGCAAGTGACCTATATGAGATTCAGCGATTTTTGTAATAATCGCGATGTTTGGCCTGACAAGTTTGCTAAGAGGGGCAATCTCCCCTTCATGGTTCATTCCTATTTCTGTTACTAGATATGAGAGCTGGGATGGCATTGATAATAGCGTAAGCGGCACGCCCAGATAATTATTATAATTACCTTGATTTGCGTGCGTGTCCCCAAATTGGCTCAAGCATCTGGCGAGCATCTCCTTGGTTCCGGTTTTTCCAACAGATCCTGTAACCGCAATTTTTATTGCATTTGTTTCTTGTATAAATGTGTTTGCTAATCGATGCATTGCATCTAAGGGGGAGGCCACAATTAATTGAGGCACTTGTGCGATATTTACAGGCCGCTCGACAATTGCAGCTGCAGGGGGCTTTAACCCTGTTACAAAATCATGCCCGTCAAGATTATGACCTTTTAGCGCAAAGAATAACTCATTATTATTGATTTCACGGCTATTGATTTTGGCGTTTGTAAATTCGGTGGAGGGCACTTGGTCAAGATGCCAATTTCCGCCGCATATGAGGGCCAAATCCCAAGGAGACAATAATTCCATCATTGGCTGTCTCCTGTAATTTGGCTGGCATCATTCAGGCGCTTTACAATGTTTCTAGCAACAACGGCATCACTGAAGGGAAGTGTTTCTGAACCTATTAATTGAAGACTTTCATGCCCCTTGCCTGCAATCAGAAGACTGTCGGAGCCTTGCAATTGTTGGATTGCAAATTCAATGGCTTCATCTCGGTTGCCTATTTCAATTGCATCAGGGCAACCGGCCATAATTTCGGCTCTGATAGCGCTGGGAGATTCGTTTCGAGGATTATCATCTGTAATGGTGATTCTATCTGCTAATCGGTGGGCTACTTTGCCCATTAAAATGCGTTTGCCTTTATCACGCTGGCCGCCGCAACCAAAAACCACATGCACTTGTTTTTCGGTCTGTTTTTTCAGCGATAGAAGCACCCGTTCTAGAGCGTCTGGTGTATGTGCGTAATCTATTACGATTATAGCATTCTTTGGATGCCCATAGATAGGCTGCATGCGTCCATCAATCGCAGAAAGGAACGAAAGCGACCGAAGTGCAATTTCAACTGGCAGTCCAGATAGATAAGCAGATACGCCAGCCGCAAGCGCATTACTGGCCTGAAAAGTACCCGTTAAGCCCAGAGGACACGTATATTTTTTACCTTTAAAAAGAACATTTAACTCTAATCCATAGCCAGTTGGCTTGATAGATTCAATGCGAAAATCTGCTTGCAAATCCTCGCCAAAAGTGATGATTGATACTGGGCGTTTTCTAACATTTTCCAGTAATTTTTTTCCATATGGATCATCAATGTTAATAACTGCATGACCACCATCTGCAAGATAGTCTAAAAATAATTTCTGTTTAGATTCGAAATAAGCATCCATGTTTGAATGATAATCAAGATGGTCTCTACTCAGATTGGTAAAAACCGCAACTTGAACTTTGAGCCCATTCATTCTTTGTTGTTCTAAACCATGACTGGAGGCTTCAATCGCAAGATAGGAAATATTTTGTTTAGAAAAACTGTTTAAAGCAGAGAAAAAATACTCTGATGAGGGTGTGGTAAGACCAGAAGAAGGCACTTTAAGCACTGTGGAAGAGCGTGCGCCAAGCGTGCCAAGAGATACCGCATTCCATGTATTGCGCTCCCAGAGTTGTCGCAGGAACTCTGCTGTTGACGTTTTGCCATTAGTGCCAGTAACAGCGACCGTAAAGCTAGGTCTTGATGGCCAGAATTTAGAACAAGCAATTGCAAAGCAACCTCTGACATTATCTGCGCGGAGTAAGGCAATATCATCTAGAATAGCCAAGTCTCTGCCGTCTGCTAGAATAGCAACAGCACCATTTTTTATAGCACTATCTATGTAGTTATGTCCGTCAGATAAATTGCCAGAAATAGCAGCGAATAAAGAGCCTTTTCGAACATTACGAGAGTCACTTGTTAAATGTGTGATAAATAAGTCATCATCCCCTTTCTCAAGCTTCACTGTATCTGTTAAATCGAATAATCTAGAAAGATGCATACACGGTCTCCTTGCCATCTAGCATCATGGGTGGCAGAAGATTCTGGCTATTTTCCGGCTTTGTTATGTCAACGGGATGAACGCCTAAAATTGGTGCAATTTGATTCACAACCTTTTTTATTGCGGGTGCAACCACCCATCCTGCCGTTGCGTAATTATAAGAATGCTTTTGTCCAATTGGCTCATCTACCATCATCATAATCAGATAAGCAGGGTCATTTGCTGGAAATGTTGCAACAAATGACACCCGGTTAGCCTTCCGATTAAATCCCTTATTCTCAACTTTTTCAGCAGTGCCAGTTTTTCCGCCGACAAGGTAGCCAGGCGCATCTGCAAACTTGCCAGTGCCAATTTTATTACTGACAACAAGACGCATCATAGAACGCACCGCCATGGAAGTTTCTGTTGAAAAGATTGTTAACTTTTCAATTTGCTCATTTGCGTTTCGCCTTAAAAGAGTAGGAGCAATATAATGACCATCCCCGCCTGCAGCAGCAATTGCAGCAGCTGCCTGCACCATGCTTACGGATAAGCCATATCCATAAGACAATGTCATTGTAGTGATATCTGACCAGTTTTGCGGCACTAATGGAATGCCGTTCTCCACTATTTCAAGAGGAGAAGCTGATAGAAGTCCGAGTTGCTTCATATAATTTTTTTGTGTTTCAGAGCCGATTAGCTGGCTTATGTGGGCAGAGCCTATGTTAGAAGATCTCACTAATATTTCTGCTAGCCCAATCGAGCCTTTAATAGGATGATAGTCATCAATAAGCTGGCCTGCAATGCGAATAGGTTTTGATACATCAATCGTGGCTTGCATATCAATTGCGCCCGTTTCGAGGGCAATAGCCGTATTGAGGACTTTAAAAATAGACCCCATCTCATACACGCCTTTGGTAACCTGATTAAAGCGCGCAGTGTCTGTAGATGTCATAATATGGTTTGGATCAAAATCAGGAAGAGAGGTTGCTGCCATAATCTCACCAGTCTTGACGTCCAGAATTAATGCAGCGCCGCCTAATGCCTCAAATGTTTTAATTTGAGTATCTAGTGACTCCCGTAAAATTGTTTGCAAACCAGTATCGATTGATAAATATACATTCTCGCCAGAAGCTAATGTTTCATTCTGGCTTTTCTCGATACCGGCAATTCCGTTATTATCTCTGTCTACAGCGCCAATAATATGGGCAGCCTCTCTTCCTTGCGGATAAATCCGTATGGTTGCTGGCTTAACATAAATACCAGGCAGACCTAATTGTAGAATAGCTGAATGCCTTTTGGGTGTTAGTTTTCTGTCTAGCTCTGTAAATCGCCCTTTTTTAGTTAGGCGATTTATAAGCGTTGGTTTGTCTAATTTTGGAACATAAGGTAGAAGCGCTGATGCAACTTCTTCTGGATTAAAAATATGCTTTGGATCTGCATATAGGATATTGATCGGAACCGTGCTGGCAAGAATGCGCCCTTTTTGATCCAAAATAGCGCCTCTGGCTTTGTTGTTAATAGTGACATAGGAATGGTTAGATGTTTTTGGTTTGCTTAACGCAAGCGCGATAGATTGCGCGCCGATAAGCGTAAATATCAAAAGCATCGAGAAACCTGAAAATATTAGTCTATAGCCAGCTATTTTTCTAGATTTTGATGGTTCTGGGCGGCTTGGCCATAATAAGCTGCGACAAATATTTAGAAATTTAATATACCACATTTTCAACTCCTGCATCTGCATTCGTGATTGATGTGGTCACAGAATGTCTCATCGGTATTGATGAGATAGGCAGAATTCGTTCTGGTGTTATGGAGTTCATTCCGAGCAGAGAATGCGACAATCTAAGTAAACGCTCAGGGCGCGTAAGGAAAGTCCATTCTGCTTGAAGAACATAATTATGCTCAGTTTGTGATTTTATTTCCAGTTCTAGCTGTTTTAGCTTTCGGTATTGCTCATCGACAGTGAGTTTTGCAAAATATAACCCGGATCCGAGCACAGCAACGATGAGGCAGGATAAAAGTACAAAGCGCATTAATCTCTCCCCATCATTATCGCGCGTGCATCGCGTGCTTCTTGCACTGGAGCGGAGGTTCGAATGCCAACCCGCAATTTAGCAGAGCGTGCACGAGGGTTAGTTTCAATCTCGCTTATCTCCGGAAGGATGGGTTTGCGAGGTAAAAGCCGAAATGTTGGCTCTGTATCTGGCTGAAACGGTTGATGACGCGATGGCTGGGCTGCATACCCTGCGCGCTGACTAAAGAACCTCTTAATAATTCTGTCTTCCAATGAATGAAAACTCACAACAGCGAGTATACCGCCTTCTTGTAAAATTCTTTCTGAAGCAAGCAAAGCATCGCATAGCTCACCAATTTCGTTATTTACATAAATTCGCAATGCTTGAAATGTACGAGTGGCTGGGTCTGACTGACCTTTTTTCGCGCGAGGTAGTGCAGAGCGAACAATCTGCGCAAGCTCAGATGTTCTAAGCAGGGGCGCTTCTTCGCGTTTGGCACTTATAGCGCGGGCAATCCTGCGTGATGCGCGCTCATCCCCATAGGTGAAAATTATATCAGCGAGTTCTTTTGCTGGCATCGAATTAACGATATCAGCTGCGCTCTCACCTGCTTTAGACATTCTCATATCCAGCGGGCCATCAGATTTAAAGGAGAAACCTCGCTCTGCTTCATCTAGCTGTGTTGAGCAAACGCCAAGATCAAATACAATTCCGTCTGGTCTGTTAAACTGAGTATTGGCTGTTAGTTGTTCTATCTCAGCGAAGGAACCCTCCAAAATAGTAAATTTTTCGCCAAAATTTTGCATCTGCGTCTGCGCACGCGATATTGCATCTGGATCTCGGTCTATCCCAGCAACGCAACAATCAGCTTGATTTAAAATTTCGCGGCTATATCCGCCATTGCCAAAGGTAGCATCAATAATATGATCGCCATCTCTGGGTGCGAGGGCAGAGATAATTTGGGGCAACATAACCGGATGGTGAAGCGCGCCCATATTCATTAGAAATTTCCTTGTTTATGTGTTCCGGCAAAGGATAATTTAGGCACTTTGCCGTTCCGTGCATTATGACGAGTTTCGGCATCGCGTGGACGCCATTGCGCTGGATTCCAAATTTCAAAGGAGCGCCCAATTCCTGAAAATAACGCCACTTCTTCAAGTTCTGCATATTGAATGAAATCATCTGAAAGCATTACTCTGCCTTCATTATCAAATTTCATCTCCTGCGCACTTGATAGCATTGTTTGCAGGGTAAGGGTGTCTTCAGACAAGACATCCATTTGGTCTATTGCATCGACAATCTGGCTTATACGCTCAATGCCGCATCCCTCAAGACAAGATTTCGTTAAAGATTTGTAGAGATAAAGAGGTGTGTGATTACGTTCAAATATTGCGCGATATTTAGCGGGCACAGAAAGACGTCCCTTTCTGTCTATCTTGTTTTCAAAAGTGGATAAAAACAGATCCACCCAACTCCTCCTAAATCGTTTTTTTCTCTGATAACTACCATAAAATGAAATATGGGATACTATGGGATATCATGGGTTACTATGGTAGTCAATGGTATTTTACTGTAATTCCATGGAAAAAAGCGTTATTTTTCAATTATTTGAATGTAAAATATAAGGAGTGCAATCTAAAATTCTGAAATTAAATGATAATTTAATTTTGTTTATGTTTTGTTCTTATTTTCATTTAAAATTCAAGGGGGTCGGGATAAAAACAAGACCACTCTTAGTTACAAAAAAAGGGGATTATTAGATATATAAGGGAGCATATACCGCCATTAGTTATACCGTTCAGAGAGCCTATAAGCCGGGTTCTGTTAGAAGAAATCTTCATTGATAGCTATTCATCTGAACCGTATTGTTGCCAATAGGTTTTAGCGATCTACCCGGACAATCTGGCAGGACCGCCAGTGCGTCTAGACGCGCATGTCCCTATATGATCTTGCTTCGGATGGGGTTTACCCTGACCAGTTTTGTTACCAAAACTGCGGTGCGCTCTTACCGCACCATTTCCCCCTTACCCTATCTATTCAGCTAAGGCGGTTTAATTTCTGCGGCACTTTCCCTAAGGTCACCCTCGCTGGAAGTTATCCAGCATCCTGATCCTGTGAAGCCCGGACTTTCCTCTCACCTTTCATTTAAAATGTTAGCCAAGCAGCTATCCAGCTCTCTGAACATATTTGTTTTGACGTGTTTCGTATTTAAAATCAAGATTGATTATAAAAACCATGACGCATAGGCAAAAAAATCCTCAATAACAAACCTGATAAAAAGCGGGGGATCATAACGCCTCGCCAAGTTCCTCTCGGCGTAATTCGAGTTCAAGCCAGCTTTGTTCTTTTTGTTCATGCTTCTCTCTTAAATTTTCAACTTCTGTTGCCAGTTTCTGATAAGTTTCTGGCTGCTCTTGGAATAATGCCATATTAGATAATTTCTGCTCAATTGAAGATATCGTTACCTGCAATGCCTCAATTTCCTCAGGGAGTGTCTGTAATAGATATTTTTCCTTAAAGGTTAATCTGTCTTTGGTATTATTTTTTGGCTTATGAACTGTTTTTTTAACCTTCTTGGCTGTTTTCTTACTTCCATAAGATTTTCTTTTTTCCAGATAGTCTGAATACCCACCTGCATGAGTTTCAATTTTGCCATCTTCTTCGAAAGCCAGAATAGAGGTAACAGTTCTATCAATGAAATCACGGTCGTGGCTTACAATCAAGATTGTTCCATCATAGTCAGCAACAACTTCTTGCAGAAGATCTATGGTTTCTAAATCAAGATCATTTGTTGGCTCATCGAGAACAAGAAAATTATGTGGCTGTGCAAAAATTTTGGCAAGAAGCAATCTGTTCTGTTCGCCTCCTGATAGGCTATGGACACGTTGTGTCATCTTAAAATCATCGAATAGAAAATCACGAAGGTAACTTGCCACATGCTTTATTTTTCCCGCTACTTCTACTGTATCGCCGCCATCAGGGCATAATACCTTCCATGGAGTTGCCTCTTGCACAAGCTGTTCACGTTTCTGGTCAAAATAAGCTGGCAGCAGGCCAATTCCAGCTTTTACATATCCAGAATCTGGTACTCTTTGTCCTAATAATGTGCGAACGAGTGTTGACTTGCCAGCACCATTTGGGCCGACGATTCCTATTCTATCGCGTCTTTTTATAACAAGATTAAAATG
>JAACDT010000235.1 GCA_009936885.1 Alphaproteobacteria bacterium | reverse complement strand
TGTTGGAAATCCGGGATATGGCTGTGTTGCTATATCTACTGACTTCGCACGAGCATTAGATGAAATGCGCGCCCAGTCTTCTCCTATCTGGATGGTTGCACCTGTTTGCTCTAGAACAGCAAACAATGCATTTAAATAAACAGGATTTATGTCCCTTATCGTTATATCACCTTGCGTCAATGCGGCTGCAATTGCAAATGTCCCAGCTTCAATTCTGTCTGCAATCACAAGGTGACTAGCATCTGACAATATGTCCACACCATCTATGATGATAGTATCTGTGCCATGGCCCGTGATTTTTGCTCCCATCGCATTTAGACAGTTTCCAAGATCTATAATTTCTGGTTCTCTTGCAGCATTAATGATTTGGGTTCTACCCTTGGCAAGACTGGCTGCCATCATGGTGTTTTCTGTAGCCCCAACGGACACAACTGGAAACACAATCTTATTTCCCACAAGACCATTTTTGCATCGCGCCTTGATATATCCATCTGCAAGTTCAACAATAGCCCCTAATTGCTGCATCGCCCAAATGTGCAAATCCACAGGTCGCGTGCCGATTGCACACCCACCTGGCAAAGAGACTTTAACACTACCATATCTTGCTAATAAAGGCCCTAGCACCAATATGGAGGCTCGCATTTTGCGTACCTGTTCATATGGGGCATCAAGAATTTTTGCCTCCCCAGATACATTAATTTGAGTGTCCGTTTGCGTAATCTGCACACCCAAATGTTCCATTAATTCTATCATAGAAACCGTATCAGCAAGTTCAGGAACATTACTGAGGTACAGGGTGCCAGAACACATAAGGCCAGAAGCAAGCAATGGAAGCGCTGCATTTTTTGCGCCGCTTATGTTAATTGACCCAGATAATTTTTGACCACCGTCAATTATAAGCTTATCCATCATGTTTTTCCTTATGGCTATCTTTTCTCAATTCTGATCTGCTCCTTGACTGAGATTTTCGCTTCAGCAAATTAGCTCGTAATGCCTTTGCTAATCGCTCCTGCTTATCAGAATTTACCGTGCCCGAGTTTAATGAAGGGTTTGATAAGGTGTTAGATGTAGATTTTGCCATATAATATCCCATTAAAGAATTACTATCACTCTTAGAAGCAAAAAGTCGTTTTTTCAATCCCCCGCAAGCAGAAGAAACAGTTACAACAACACCCTGAACTGTTTGTTGTTACAAAAGCATACTTTAATTTTTTTTGATCTCTAGCCTGTTTTATTGCGAAAACGATATAAGTTTAAACGTGAATAAACTTAAACCATGTTACTGTGTCAAAACTATGGCTGGTTGGAAAGAAACCGTTTTTTAGCGATTGGCCTTTGATTTTTTAAAATAACAACATTTCGGTTTTTTATATGCATTTCATGATAACAAAATTTATACTCAAATATCGTTCATGGTTATTATTAGGTATATTTTTTCTAGGGATATTATTGTTCTTTTTAAATGGGGGCGGCCACTATATTGATTACCAGGACGCCTTATCAAGATATGAAGAATTAAGGCTTATCATCCTCCAAAACCCCATAAGCTCATACATATTTTACTTTTTATCTTATCTTTTAGTAGTTACCTTCTCACTCCCACTCGCATCATTATTTACCATTTTGGGTTCTGCTTTATTTGGATGGAAGGCACTTCTCATTATATTATCAGCAGCCAGTATTGGGGCTAGCCTTGTATTTTTAGCTGCCAGAACGATCTTATCAGATTGGTTATATAATCGCACCGCCTCTCATCGATTTCTTATTAGAGCTGATTTTAAGCAAAATGCTTTTTTACTCCTGCTTGGCTTGCGCTTATTTCCAATTGCCCCATTCTGGATAGTGAATATAGTGCCTGCATTTACAACCATCACCCTGAAGAACTATTTCCTTGCAACATTTATTGGTATTATGCCTGGCACCATTTTATATGTTTGGTTAGGGCAAACAATTGATACTTTATTATTAAAAGGAGAATGGCCTGATATGATGACAATTGTGGATAGCCGAATTTGGATACCTCTTTTTGGATTAGGGTTGCTCATATTAGCAACAGGCATATATAGCTCAATACGTGCTAGAACACACATAGAAGATGTTTAGATTATGAAAGAAACAAACACAGATATTTGCATCATTGGTGGCGGTGCGGCTGGTTTATCAATGGCTGCAGGTGCAGCGCAGATGGGCGCGAACACTGTATTATTTGAATCTGGGAAGATGGGAGGGGATTGCCTGAATTATGGCTGTATTCCATCAAAAACATTAATTGCAAATTCCAGAACTGCCTTTCAAGCAAGCAATGGTCGCAAGAAAGGCATATTAACATCGACGAGGCCAGATATAAATTTTGATGAAATTAAGAAAGATATATTAAATGTCATTACTAAAATTGCACCACATGATTCCAAAGAACGGTTTGAAAAGCTTGGTGTTCGCGTGTTTCAGGAAAGTGCAAGATTTACTGGCAGGCGTCAAATTAGCTCAGACACTGTAACCGTCAATT
>JAACDT010000234.1 GCA_009936885.1 Alphaproteobacteria bacterium | reverse complement strand
GTTGCTTGAATACGCCTTGCATTATTCTCACTTCTTTCAAGATAGCGCGCCATCCAGAATAAATTATTTCCGTGCCTTCCAAGCATTTAGGTCTCCAGCACCCAGGTGTCTTTTGTTCCGCCACCTTGACTTGAATTTACAACCAGAGAGCCTTTTTTTAGGGCAACGCGGGTAAGACCGCCAGCTGTAACTTTGATCCCGTCTGGCGATACAAGCACAAAGGGTCTGAGATCCACATGACGCGGCGCGAGGCCAGCTTTGGTTAATATTGGCACAGTTGATAAAGATAAAGTTGGCTGAGCGACGTAATTATCAGGATTACTTAGAAGCTTTCGCTTAAAGGATGCTATTTCGCGGGCGCTGGCGGTTGGGCCTATCAACATTCCATAGCCTCCAGAGCCGTGAACTTCTTTTACAACTAGGTCGCTCAAATTTTCAACAACATAGGATAGATTAGATTTCTCAGAGCAGCGCCAAGTTGGAATATTTTTCAATATCGCCTTTTCACCTAGATAAAATTTTATAATCTCAGGAATATAGGAATAAATGGCTTTATCATCTGCTATTCCAGCACCCGGTGCATCGGCAATCATTATTTGCCCATCTCGGTAAGCATCAAATATGCCTGGGGAGCCTAAAACGCTATCAGGGTTGAAGGATAAGGGATCTAGAAACGCATCATCTACCCTGCGATAAATCACATCAACCGTTTGCGTGCCTGCCGTCGTGCGGATAATCATCTTGCCATTTGCTAGCTCTAGATCAGATCCTTGAATTAATTCAACGCCCATTTCATCAGCCAAAAACGAATGTTCATAATAGGCAGAATTATGAATGCCAGGGGTAAGAATTGCGATAGTAGGATTTTCGCTTAATCTGCTGGCTGACTTTGTCAAACAATCAAAAAGCTGTTTTGGGTAATCTCTGATTGGTTTAACTTTGTGATTTGCAAATAATTCGGGGAACATATGCTGCATTGTGGCGCGGTTTTCAATCATATAAGATACCCCAGAAGGCACTCTCGCATTATCCTCTAAAACAAAGAAATCATTTTCAGCTGTTCTAACAATATCTATTCCAACCACATGAGTGTAAATATTGCCTGGTGGCTTAAATCCGCACATCTGAGGCAGAAAAGCACGATTATTATTGATTAATTCGGATGGTATAATACCAGCTTTTACGATTTCCTGTTTATTATAAACATCGCTTAGAAATGCATTAATCGCTGCAACCCGCTGGATGATGCCCTTTTCAAGTCGGCGCCATTCTTCTTCTAGAATAATTCTTGGTATGATATCAAACGGAATTAAGCGCTCTTGCTCATCCTTGTTGCCATATACGTTAAAGGTGATTCCAATTCGGCGAAAAATTTTTTCTGCCACCGCGGATTTTTGTAATAATTGTCGGTGGTCTTGTTCAGATAGCCAAGAAGATAAATTTTTGTAAGGGTCTCTTGGAAGTTCTCCCTTGCCGCCCATCATCTCATCAAACATAAAATAATCCGCATGTTTTTGTATGTGTGGTAAGTTAGAGGAAATAAACACATCACATAAAGTGCTAAAATTAACGAAACCTAGTGCAAAAAATGCATCAATGGTATTATGCAACTTAGTATTTAGTTTGATATTATGCACTAACTTTTTAAGAATCACTCATTTGCGCGGATGCGAAGATCGTTATTTAGCGCTATATGCCTAATCGGCGCTACTCTAATCGAGAATCTATTTTCGTAAAATGATAAATGTAACATCCCCTGTAACCTGAGGTGTGGAGGTTGCATAAGTTGGACCAAATAAATTGCATGCGCTCTCAATAAAGCGGGCGCGATTAGCGTAGTAAATTTGGTTTCTGATATGACTTTGTTTATCGCAAAGAAGGTTGAGAGTAATACCATATCGGCTAAGTTGCCATGATTGATGCAGGTTATCGAATATGTACTCTTCCCAGAGTTTGGTTTTGTTTATATGACATAAATTAAAGGTTCCAGAAAACAAACTAAAATCCACCATTTGCCTTGGCTTTCTGCCAATTGAAAACAGGTTTTTCTCGTTGGGAAAGTGCTGTTTGCACGCTTTAATCATCGCGCTATTTATATCGACCCCAGTATATTTTAGGTGCTGATATTTTGGAGTTGCTTTTATAAAATCATATAAAGCGCCATAGCCGCATCCCACATCAGCAATGATTGTATCTTGATGCGGGGAAGCTTGCCCGACCTGTTGCAAAAGAGAATCAAACCTCACATATTGTGCAGATTTATTGCGCCAAAAAACACCCTCTGCAACATTGCCACGCTGATTTAATCGTGCTTGGTAAGCTGCATTTAGACCATGTTCGAGGGCAAGGTGAGTTAGTCGGCGAAACATTTCATTATACCTCTTTTGAACATATTATCGAGGATTATTCTTATCTAATTCGCGATAGGCGAAGCACAAAATAGTCAACCTTCTATGGCGTTAAACCATCACGGTAAACAATAAAAATAAGCCTTATATATAGATTAATATAAATGATTATCGTGCCAGAAAAACTAAAATAGAAAAAAATTCCTGTATTACTCCAAGAAATAGCCGAATATAAACGACTAAAATTGATCCCAGCATTTTGTTAAGTGAGGATAAATACCCCAAATTTTGCGTTTTTTTACGATCCGGATGATTTTTCTGTCATTTAGCATGTGCAGTGCAATAAATGCATCGCATCTAGTTATTTTTAGCAGTATTCAGTCTCACCGCTTTTTGTTCAATTAAAATTGTAATTTTTGCAGCCGCAAAAATAATAATCCCTAACAAGCTCTAACAAAGAAAGTAAGAATACAATGAAAAATATAATTGTAGCTAGTGCGATTATGTGCTCAGTCGCAAGCCACGCTTTTGCTGAAATTAAGATAGGTATTTTGCATTCCTTATCAGGCTCTCTGGC
>JAACDT010000233.1 GCA_009936885.1 Alphaproteobacteria bacterium | reverse complement strand
CTTGCGCCGCCCAGAATGGACGTCTCCAAGTCTTGAAAACTGGCGTGGTTTAGGTAATTACGAATATGTGCTTTACCAGGCCAAAGATTTCTGGCTAGCAGTTCAAAATAGCCTGTTTATTATTACCAGCGTGATTAGTATTACAGTATTACTAGGATTGGCTATTGCTGTCCTTATTAATAGCGTGTTTCCGGGACGTGGTATTGTTCGCGTTTTGTTGATATCGCCCTTCTTTATTATGCCAGCCGTTAATGCCGTATTATGGACAAACATGATTTTAGACCCAGTTTTGGGGTTAAACGGTTTGGCAGTCGAAGGTTTAAATCAGATAATCACATCCATGCATGACATGCCTATTATAGGTCATTTTTTCTCATTATGGCCAAAAATTGAGCCAATTTCGTTTCGTGCGACCCAGACATCAGCTATTGCAGTTATTATTATGGTTGCATGGCAGTGGACGCCTTTTGCGGTTCTGATTTTTATGACGTCACTTCAATCAGAGGACCAGCAGCAAAAAGAAGCTGCAATTCTTGATGGTGCAAATTCCTGGGCTCAATTCTGTTATCTAACTGTGCCGCATCTGGCACGTCCAATAGCAATCGTTGTTATGATTCAGGCAATTTTTCACCTCTCGCTTTATGCTGAAATCGAAATTGTAAGCAGGGGCAATGGCAATAAAAATCTCCCTTATTTAATTGGTGAATTTGCATCCAACAATATTGGTGCGGCAAGTGCAACGGGCATTCTAGCTGTTATGCTCGCCAACCTAATTGCTATCTTTCTTCTTCGTATTGTTGGCAAAAGTTTGATGGATTAGGCAAAAAATATGGAAACTCCTCGTAACAGACTCAAATTACAGAAGATATTGAGACCCGTGCTAGCATGGGTTATCGCTCTAATGTTTTTCTTTCCGATTTTTTGGATGGTGTTAACGAGTTTTAAAACTGACGCGGATGCGGTAAAGCCAGAATTTTTATTCATGTTTACGCCGACGTTAGATAATTATCTCAACAGGACGGATAAGTATGATTATTGGCGGTTTGCCTCTAACTCAGTAATCACATCTGTTTTTGCAACGATATTTACCCTATTCGTTGGCGTGCCGGCGGCCTACGCCATGGCGTTTGATCCGAGCCGCCATACCAAAGATATCCTTGTCTGGATGTTGTCGACAAAAATGCTTCCAGCAGCGGCTGTTCTCTATCCGATGACATTTTTGACTAAAAACTTTCTGGGGATATTTGATACTCATTTCCTTGTTGTGCTCGTGTTAAGTCTTATCAATCTTCCTATCATAATTTGGATGTTGTTTACCTATTTCAAGGAAATTCCCAAGGAAATAATCGAAGCAGCTAAGATGGATGGAACGACCGCATGGAGTGAGATAAGGCATATCGTCTTACCTCTTGCATGGGGTGGTTTAGCGTCAACAGCATTGCTGTGTTTCATCTTTTGCTGGAATGAAGCGTATTGGACTGTGCGATTGACGACGATTGATGCTGCTACTTTATCAAAACTAATCGAAGGAAACCGTGCGCCAGAAGGCTTGTTTTTTGGCAGATTATCGGCCGTATCTACTGCAGCTGTTGGTCCTATTGTTGTGCTGGGGTGGTTTTGCCAGAAGCAGCTCGTCAGAGGGCTTACATTCGGTGCAGTAAAATGATGAGTTGGCACATTATGAAGACCCAGCCTGTGTCATATTATAAGAGGGGTGTGCGTTAGATGTCCGTGCTAATCCCGCAATTTGAATTTGTTGATGGCGCAGATTCTTCTATTAGATATTTGGAGCATGGTTGGCCCACTGATTTATGCCGCTGGCATAGTCATGAAGTCCTTGAACTGCATCTGATAGTAGATACATATGGGAAAAGTTTTGTTGGTGACTTCATAGGGGAGTTTTCGCCCGGCGCTCTTTTTTTGATTGGTCCTAACCTGCCGCATAACTGGGTGACAGATGAGTTCGGTGAGCAGGTGGTTATAGAGAAGCGCGACATGCTGATTCAATTCAGTCTTAGGACAATGAATCAATTGCGTGACATCTTTCCTGATTTTAGAGACCTTGATGGGTTGTTGCAGCGCTCAATGGAGGGTATTGAATTTTTGGGGTTTGATAAACAGGAATCCCAAGCATATTTCGAATCTATTCGTGATTCGAGCGGTGCTGAGAAAATTGTTAATTTTCTCTCGTTTCTTGTGCGCCTCAAAGATCATCCAGATCAAAAACGCTTATCCATTGCTAATACAGATTATCGGAATGTTGCTTCTAGCCAGCCTAATATTGCAAAGGTTGTTGACCATATTATTGAAAATTTTTCAGACGATATTTCGCTGGCTCAGGCAGCAGAAATGTCTCATTTGAGTGCAACGGCCTTTGCAAGAAATTTTCAGAAACTGACGGGCAATCGTTTCACTGAATTTGTAACAAGGGTGCGGGTTGGTCAGGCTTGTTTAATGCTGCAAGCTTCAGAAGAAAAAATCGCGACAATATGCCATGAAGTAGGGTTTAAAAATCTTGCAAATTTTAATCGTCATTTTCTGAATATTAAGCAAATAACACCGTCAGAATATCGAAATTATATTCGCTCCGAACTCCAGATTAAAAGAACAACTGAACATGAGTAATCCTAAGTTAAGCAAAACTAGTTATAACCGTAAATCCTGCAACATTGGGGTGGTGCATCTTGGTTTTGGTGCATTTCATCGAGCACATCAGGCCGTTTATATTGACGACTATATGGAGTTAACTGGCGATATGAATTGGGGTATCGCTGCGGTAAACCTGCGCCGGAATGATTCAGTTGCTTTCGAAGAGGCGTCCAGCGTAGAGGACGGATATGTTGTTAAAGTTATTGGTTTCGACGATTCTACAATGTTCCGTTTATCGCGCTCGCATATTAAATTTGTAGATGCTGTCAGCCAACCAGAAGATGCGTATGATTTATTCTCTTTGCATACTGTAAAGATGGTAACGCTTACAGTAACCGAAAGTGGCTATTATTTTGGTAGTAATTGGAGGCTTGATACTACGGCTGAGCCAATTTCCTCTGGTCTTTCGGGCAGTGCTTCTGAGACGATTTATGCCTTCCTTGCTAAGGCTCTTGATAGACGTGCAAAAACAATTAATGAACCTCTTACACTATTGAGTTGCGATAACATCCGAAGCAATGGGCGTATTCTAGAAAGTGCATTGCTGGAATATTTGGAACTGAATCATCAGGAAATTTTGGCGAAGTGGGTTCGTGAAAATGTAACGTTTCCCTGTTCTATGGTTGACCGTATTACGCCTCAAACTACGCTAACTTTGCAAAATGAAATCACTCAACTATTTCCGAGGCACTCTATCGCTCCGGTCCATGCTGAAACATTCTCGCAATGGGTTATTGAAAATAAGTTTGCTGCAGCAATGCCTGACTTATGCAAAGTGGGTGTCCAAATTGTCTCTGATGTTGAGCCTTATGAAGAAGCAAAAATTCGCATTCTCAATGGAGGACATACAGGCCTCGCTTATCTTGGTGCGTTGGCCGGTCATCAAACGTTCGACCAGGTAATGAGTGATCCTGAATTGCGTCCTCATTTTGATCGGTGGGAAAAACAGGAAGTTTTATGCGGTCTTGGAGACAGTATTCCATTTGATGTTATGGAGTATCTGAATAAAATCGTAAGTCGATTTGAGAATAAGGGGATTGCCGATAATCTTGAGAGAATTTGCATGGATGGCTATTCAAAAATGGCAATTTATATCCGACCAACGTTGGAAGCATGTTGGCAAAAAGGCATACTCCCCGAAGCTGGGTTTGATTGCGTTGCTGCTTGGGTTATGAATTCCCGGCGCGTTAAAAATCACGAAACTACCTTTCCCTATCATGAACCGAATTGGGAGCGTCTATCGCCGATGCTAACGCTTGGCAGAGAAGAGGAAATTGCCTCAGATTCCCAAATTTGGGGAGACCTACCACAGCGGTTTGAACATTTTGTACCCAGCCTTGTACAGGCAATAAAGAGAATGGAACAGAAATGGCACAATTAACCCTTCGAGACGTCGCAAAGTCCTTTAACGGGGTTGATGTCATAAAAAATATTGATTTAGATATAGGTGACGGTGAATTCGTTGTATTTGTCGGGCCATCGGGGTGTGGAAAGTCCACACTATTGCGGATGATCGCTGGTTTAGAGGAAATATCTGGAGGCATAATTTCAATTGGTTCGGACGTCGTCAATGACGTGCCGCCAGCCAAAAGAGGGGTTGCTATGGTGTTTCAAACTTATGCACTTTATCCGCATATGAGTGTCTATAATAATATGGCATTTGGATTAAAGCAGGGCCGTACACCGCGAGATGAAATAGAAGCGCGCGTTAAAGCAGCAGCTGCTATCTTGGAAATTGAAAATTTACTAGATCGTACCCCAAGGGCGCTATCAGGGGGGCAGCGCCAACGCGTAGCCATTGGTAGGGCAATCGTGCGCGAGCCTGATGTTTTTCTCTTTGATGAACCGCTTTCAAATTTAGACGCAGCTCTGCGTGTTCAAACGCGTATTGAAATTGCGCGGCTTCATAAAAGATTG
>JAACDT010000045.1 GCA_009936885.1 Alphaproteobacteria bacterium | reverse complement strand
GCCATTAAAACTGCACCGAGATAAGCAGCGCGCAATGCGTTTTCGGGGTTTGAATTATAAATTTTGCCATAAATTTTCGCTGTCGGATAGTCTCTCACAAGCGGGGGACGCAACCGAGCTACACGGCCGCCTTCCTGGTCAATTAAGATAAGAGTTTCATCATTTTGTGCAAAGGATTTAAGGTGAGAAACAAGTTTAGATACCTGCTGTAAGTTATTAATATTACGACTAAAAAGAATAAAACCTAAAGGACTTACTTTGCTTATATAATCAATTTCATCAGGTGTAAGTTCAGGTCCAGAAAGGCCATAAATTGCAGCCTGACGAGATGTCATTGCGTAACCTTGACCACAAGACAGTCCTGACCGTTCTCCTTTAACTCGCCACAAAATGCATTTGCAGGTTCCGATGACACAAATCCGGGTATATTTACCCTATAAAACTTACCTCTATCGCCCAAATCCACCTCTTTAACCAGTGGTTCACGATTCCCTATTATATCCTTATTTTTATTATATATTCTTATAAATTCATTTGAGGCTTCAGCAGGCGTTTGCACTGAAATAAGCTGCACCATATAGTTATTATTAGAAACTATCGGAGCGATATTTATCGGCTCTTCTGAAACGACTTTAGGTTTATTTTCAGATTTTGGTGAGGCGAGCGGAACCAAATTTTCTTCTGATTGCGTCTCATCGGCTGAGGCCACTTCGGGTATCTCAGTTTTAGTCTTCATAGCATCTAAATTCGCTACAGAGTTATCCACTGTTTGTGTTTCAACCTCCATAACCTCGGCCATTAAACTTTCAATACCACCATCACCTGTATCACCAGCATCTTCCAAAAGAGCTGGTAAATCATCAATAGGCTCTGGAATGACATCAGGTTCGTTTACCTCTTGAGAAGAAGAGGCTTCATCTTCAACTTCGAGATCCTCATAGATATTTAAGCCACCCTCTTCAGGGCGGTCAGTTATTCTCTCATCAGGTGGCGGGGTTTTTACAGGAGTTTCTTCCGCAAGAATGAGTGGCGGGATGCTGCTCTGACCATCTTCGACGCCCTTCATGTAGGCTAAATAAACAAGACCAGCAATCATTGCTGTTATCAAAACTGCACCAACACCCATTAAAATTATAGGAAGATTGCTGCCGGTATCATTGTAATCATAATAAGAGGCATCAGGAGGCGGTTTACCTATGCCTATATCAACATTTTGATTTGTCATTTGGCTTGAAAGAGGTGTGAAATTATCCCCACCAGACAATGTTTGAGATTGGGTCAATGCCTGAGCCTCAGTCGCTGATAACGGATCAGTAAATGGGTCATTAGGCGGACCTGATGGTGGTTTAGGTGGCGACATTTATCGCATTTCCTCCTCTGGGCGAACCCCCATAATGTCTAAACCGGAAGCAATCGCAAACGCACAACAACGAATCATCGAAATCCTAGCCATTGTAACATTTTTTTTGTCATCAATAATAAATTTCAAATCCGGTCGCTCTTTACCAAGATTCCAGAGGCTATGAAATATCGACGCCAAATCTTGAAGATAAAAGGCAATACGGTGTGGCTCATGATTTACCGCAGCGCTTTCTAAAACACGCGGAAAAGCAGATATTGTTTTTAAAAGAGCAATCTCAGCCGGGTCTACTATTAGGCTCATATCGGCATCAGCCAAATCCTCGTCACGAATTGACCCAAATATCTCACTTGCATTTCGGATAACTGAACAAATACGCGCATGAGCATATTGAACATAGAAAACAGGATTATCACGACTTTGCTCTTGAACTTTTACAAAATCAAATTCCAGAGGCGCATCATTCTTACGTGTAAGCATCATGAACCGCACGACATCTTTGCCGACTTCATCCACAACTTCTCTTAAAGTGATAAATTGCCCTGCCCGTTTTGACATTTTGACCGGCTCACCATCCCTCATGAGCTTTACCATCTGACAAATTTTTACATCTAGATTGCCGGCCTCTGCTGTTACTGCAGTCACTGCAGATTTCATTCTTTTAATATAGCCAGAATGGTCTGCCCCCCAGACATCAATCATTTGCTTGTAGCCACGTTCAAATTTATCTAGGTGACAAGCAATGTCAGGCGCAAAATATGTCCAACTACCATCTGACTTTTTTAACGCCCGATCGCTATCATCACCGAATTCAGACGATTTAAAAAGTGTTTGCGGTGACGGCTCCCAATCTGGTGGTGGCGTTTTCCCCTTAGGCGGCTCAAG
>JAACDT010000232.1 GCA_009936885.1 Alphaproteobacteria bacterium | reverse complement strand
GAGATGGTGAAGATTTCCCAGGCTGGATATGGGCAACAAGCCTTGCTGCTATCTTAGTTTTTATTCTGGTATTGCAACCTGATATTGGCATGACGTCGGTAATTGCACTCACATGGGGCTTTCAGATGTTTTTAGCTGGAATGCCGATGCTGCTCGTTCTAATTGCAATCGCATTAGCGCCTTTATGTTTATATGCAGCCTACCTATTTCTGCCTCATGTAGAAGCCCGCATAAATCGCTTTCTGGATGGCGGCTCGATGCAAACAAGCAAATCAATAGAAAGCTTCTCAGAGGGCGGTTTCTTTGGGGTGGGACCTGGAGACGGTCAGGTAAAACTTAATTTACCAGACGCCCATGCAGATTTTATTTTCTCTGTTGCCGCAGAAGAATATGGCGTTCTGGCCTGCTTATTTCTCATCGGGCTATATGGCTTTTTCTTATTGCGCGGGTTTGAGCGATCTGCAACTGGAACCAGCCTGTTTAATCTGCTGGCTGGTGCGGGGCTAATTATGCAATTTGCAGTTCAGGCATCTATTCATATGGCCTCTTCTGTAAACCTTATCCCTGCCAAGGGGATGACATTGCCCCTCATTAGTTATGGTGGCTCATCTCTTGTAGCCTCTGGGATTACGGTTGGCATCATTTTAGCCCTGACCCGTGATACGCACCACATGATTGGAGCTGATGATGACGTCTAATCGTATTTTACTAGCTGCAGGCGGAACCGGGGGACATGTTATCCCGGCATTGGCTGTTTGCAACGGATTAAGGGAACGCGGGTTTGATTGTAAATTCTTAACAGATATACGCGGTCAAGCGGTATTAGAAAAAATTGCGCCGGAACAAAAAGTTAGCACTATTTCAGCATCATCCCCTGTTTCTGGAGCATTTCTCAAAAGGCTTTTCTCATTAATTAAACTCAGCTTTGGGGTTATCCAAGCTGTATTCTACATTGCAAGGTTTCGTCCATTTTGTATCGTCGGGTTTGGCGGATACCCATCTGCCCCGCCCCTAATTGCAGCAAATATATGCCAGCTTCCAAGTCTGCTTCATGAGCAAAATGCACGTGTTGGCAGAGCAAACTTATTTCTTGCTAACCGTGTAAAAACCATGTTGCTTAGCTGGAAAAACAGCAAGCCATTGCCAAAAAACACAGCTGTTAAATTAACAGGACTTCCTGTAAGAGATGTTTTTTTTGAACTTGCTGACTATCCAGAAAAATCGCAATTTAATACAGAAAAGCCCTGCCATATATTAATTATAGGCGGATCTCTTGGGGCAGAAATATTTGCAAGTCTAATCCCTGATGCTATTTCAAACCTGCCTGAAGAATTGCAAAAGTCACTTACAATTACACAGCAAGTGCGCTCAGAGCAGCAATCAGAACTTGAAGCCTCCTATTCTTCTATGTCAGTCAAACATTTCTGCTCCTCGTTTTTTACCAAGATGCCAGACGAGATGGCGAGAGCAGATATTATAATTTCAAGAGCGGGCGCAGCATCTGTTGCTGAGATTGCAGCCACTGGAAGAGCCGCTATTTTTATTCCTTTCCCAGCGTCACTAGATGACCATCAAACATTTAACGCCAAAAGTCTCACAGATGAGAATGCAGCTATTCTTGTGACACAAAAAGAGGCTGAGAACGACCCTACATTACTTACAAAAGAGATTTTATCTCTTATTACCAACCCACAAAAATGCAAGCAAATGGCCGCAAAGGCTAGAAAGCTGGCACATAGAGATGCGTTAAGCGAAATTATAGAAACAATTGTATCTTGCCAGAAATCAGCTATCGGGAGTGCTAAATGACTGCCCTTCCCTTAACAATTGGTACCATTCATTTTATTGGCATTGGCGGCATCGGAATGAGCGGCATTGCTGAGATATTATTTTCTCTTGGCTATCAGGTTCAAGGAAGTGATATCACAGAAAATAATAATGTTAAGCGCCTGCGCAAATTAGGAATTCAGATTTCTACACCTCAGGATGCTGGCAACATCAACAAGGTTGCTTTTGTTGTAGTTTCAACCGCGATTAAGCCAGATAATATAGAATTAGAAGAAGCCAAAAGACAGTTTCTGCCGATTGTACATCGTGCTGAAATGTTGGGCGAATTAATGCGACTTCGCTGGTCAATAGCAATTGCTGGAACGCATGGCAAAACAACCACTACTTCGCTTGTGGCCACAATTTTGGAAATAGCTGGTTATGACCCAACAGTGGTAAATGGCGGCATAATTCAAGGATGGGGAAGTAATGCAAGATTAGGTCTTGGAGACTGGATGGTGGTAGAGGCTGACGAGAGTGATGGTTCATTCTCTAAACTTAATCCTACCGTTGCGGTCGTAACTAATATTGACCCTGAGCATCTTGATTATCATGGCAGTTATGAGAATCTAGAACGTGCTTTTGCTAATTTTGTAGGTGCTATTCCGTTCTATGGATTTGCATCCGTATGCATAGACCATCCCTCTGTTCAAAGATTACTCCCTACAATTATGGATAGGCGAATTATAACCTTTGGTCTTGCAAGTAATGCAGATGTGCGGGCCAGTAATGTGCATTCAAAAGACCGAAAAATGGTTTTTGATTTGCAATTATCTGACCGCATTGCAAGTTTTGAGAAGCAAACAGTAACCATTCATTTCCCAATGCTAGGCGAACATAATATCCAGAATTGTCTGGCGGCTATTTCTGTTTGTATTGAAATGGGCATTAATATTACCATAATTGAAAAGGCGCTTGCAGATTTTAATGGCGTAGCAAGACGGTTCGATTACAAAGGATGTGAGGCTGGAATTACCATTATCGATGATTATGGGCACCATCCAGTTGAAATTAAAGCAGCTTTGTCAGCAGCTAAATTATATTGCGGTACTGGCAAAGTGATATCTGTTGTTCAACCCCACCGCTACAGCCGGGTTCGCGATTTATTTTCAGATTTTTGTGCATGTTTCAATAATGCAGACATCATTATCGTTGCCGATATCTATGCCGCTGGCGAGGCGCCACTTCAAGGATATGAGAAAGAAGATCTGGTACGGGGATTACATGAATTTGGTCATCGTAACGCTATGATTTTAGATCATGAAAATAATCTTGCTCAGATGATATATGAATACGCTAATGAAGGGGATCTTGTGGTCTGTCTAGGAGCTGGTACTATTACAAGCTGGGCTGCTGCATTACCAGCGCAGCTTGCACAAATTGCACCTCAAAAAAAGCAGGAGTATGTGCTATGAGCCTGCATCAACCTTCGCCAATAAAAGGGCAGAGCTGGAAAAACGTTCGCGGCAAGCTCGCCTCAATGGCAGCATTAGATAAGCTTACCTGGTTTGGCGTTGGAGGCCCAAGTGAATGGCTGTTTGAACCAGCTGATACTCAAGACCTTGTCTTTCTGCTACAAAATTGTCCCAATGAAATACCAATTCATATTCTAGGCGCAGGTTCCAATACGCTGGTAAGAGATGGCGGCATTAACGGGGTTACCATAAAGCTTAATGGTTTATTCACACAAATCACTTTTGAGAGCCCAAACAAAATCATAGCTGGCGCGGGTGCAAGTGACGCCGAAGTTGCCCGCTTTGCAGCCAGCAAGGAAATTGCTGGCTTGGAGTTTTTAATCGGCATACCAGGTACAATCGGCGGCGGATTGCGCATGAATGCAGGCGCTAATGGCGGGGAGTTTAAAGATGTGCTTGAACGCACCTTTGCAATTGACAGAAATGGCATCCAACATGTTGTAAGCGCATCTGATATGGGGATGGATTATCGCCATACCCAAACACCTGAAGACTGGATATTCACCCATGCAGAATTTATCGGTAGGAGTGCTGACAAGCAATCAATTCGTGAAAAAATGAAAAAGAATCTGGCACATAGAGCAGATGCCCAGCCTATTGGAAAACGCACAGGCGGGTCTACTTTTGCCAATCCTGAAGGACATAAAGCATGGCAACTTATAGAAGCTGCTGGTTGCAGAGGCCTTCGAATTGGCAACGCACAAGTATCTGACAAGCATTGCAATTTCCTAATAAATAATGGGCAGGCAACCGCATCTGACATTGAAGCCCTTGGCCTTGAAGTCTGCGAGCGTGTGAGACAAAACAGCGGCATTGAGTTGCGCTGGGAGATAAGGCGAATTGGCATGAATGAAGATATACAAGGGGGAGCGGGTTAGATGAGCAAGCTTCCAAAAATAGGGATGCTCTATGGTGGCTGGAATTCTGAAGCAGAAGTCAGCAGAGCATCTGCAGCTTTTTGCACTGCTGCTGCAAGAGAGTCTGGATACGATGTTATCGAAATAGCGTTTGACAGAAACCTGCCACACTACCTCATGCAACATAAAGTCGATATTATCTTTAACGCCTTGCATGGACAAGTTGGTGAAGATGGGTCTGTTCAAGGATTACTTAACATCCTAAATATTCCCTACACACATAGCGGGGTGGTGGCATCAGCTATTGCCATGGACAAGACGTTATCTGGCAGACTGTTCGAGGGTGCAAATATTCAAACCCCGCCTCGTCTTTCTCTCAATGAGGCTGATATTGTCACTCCGGTGGATTATGAAGGCCCCTACGTTATAAAGCCACGAAATGATGGCTCAAGCTTTGGTGTTGAAATAATATTGGATGGCAGAGTATGCCACAGAAACAGATGGGCTAGCAATTGCCAGTTAATTGCAGAGCGCTATATCGCAGGGCGTGAATTAACTGTATCCGTATTAAATGGCAAAGCATTATGCGTAACTGAAATTATCACAAACACGCAATTTTATGATTATTCAGCAAAATATGATGTTGGCGGCTCACGCCATATACTACCAGCTACTATCCCAGATAGCTGTACCCAAAAGGCGATGAGTTGGGCAGAGCGCGCCTTTGAACTTTTGGGGTGCCGGGGAATAGCTCGAGCTGATTTTAGATGGGATGAAGATAATGACAGCTTATATTTGCTAGAGCTAAATACCCAGCCAGGCATGACAAAGACCTCCCTCGTCCCTGAACAAGCATTATTCTGCAATCTTGAAATGCACAGCTTAATCACAATTTTGTTGGAGGCGGCACGATGCGATTAGCAAAACAAATTCCCCCTGAAGACAAAAAGACAACGCGTGGAATGTCTCTTCGTGGATATCTATTTGGTTTTATTGCCTTATGTTTTATTCTGGGCAGCGGTATAATAATTATTCAATGGTCAACTATCAAAACTGGCTTTCATAACCAAATTGCCGAAGCTGGCTTTAAGCTCGAAACTGTAGAGATCAATGGACGTAATCATACAACACATCAAGAGCTTAATGATGCATTAAAGCTTCAAAATGGAGAGCCAATTCTATCTATTAATCTTACCGAAAAGCGTCTTCAAATTGAGCAATTAGGCTGGGTTGAAAGCGCCTATTTAGAGCGCCTTCTGCCAAACACACTTAGACTTACTATTATTGAGCGCACCCCTATTGCGTTACTTCAAACCGATGAGGGGCATCAGTTAATCGATGATAATGGAGCCATTATTAACGGAGCAGCGCCTGAAACATTTAGTCATCTACCTGTGGTATCTGGCAAGGACGCAGCCAGAAGCGCCAACCATCTAATTGAAATTCTTAAAACAGAGCCTGAATTATATGCAGAAATTTGGGCAATCCAACATATTTCTAAGCGACGTTGGAACGTACATATGAAAAATGGAAT
>JAACDT010000231.1 GCA_009936885.1 Alphaproteobacteria bacterium | reverse complement strand
ATAATGATGCTGACCCCAGATGAGCTGCAGGCTGAAATTTATTCAGGTGAAATAGCTGAAAATATTCGCCCCGGTGCTGCGCTTGCATTTGCACATGGCTTAAACGTGCATTTTAATCTGATTGAACCAAGAAGCGATGTTGATGTCTTTATGGTTGCCCCGAAAGGCCCAGGGCATACTGTTAGAAGTGAATATGTGCGCGGCGGCGGAGTACCATGCCTTATTGCTATTCATCAAGATGCATCTGGTAATGCTCATGATATTGGTCTGTCTTATGCCTCTGGGGTTGGCGGTGGCCGCTCTGGAATTATTGAGACTACTTTCCAAGAGGAATGTGAAACGGATTTATTTGGTGAGCAGGCCGTATTATGTGGCGGATTAGTGGAGCTTATCAGGGCTGGGTTTGAGACCTTAACAGAAGCAGGATATGCGCCTGAGATGGCTTATTTTGAATGTCTGCATGAAGTAAAACTGATAGTTGACCTTATTTATGAGGGAGGCATTGCAAATATGAATTATTCAATATCCAACACAGCTGAATATGGTGAGTATGTAACGGGTCCAAGAATCGTTACTTCTGAGACTAAGGCAGAGATGAAGCGCGTACTAGAAGATATTCAATCAGGAAGATTTACTCGTGATTGGATGCTTGAGAATAAGGCCCATCAGTCGAGTTTTAAAGCAACGCGCCGTCGTAATTCAGAGCATGCAATTGAGCAGGTGGGTGGGCGTCTTCGCGCAATGATGCCTTGGATTGGTGCTAATCGTCTGGTTGATAAAGATAAAAATTAATGACAGGCAGGGGTATAATACTAGCACCCTTTTTTTGGTTGGATTAATAGGCGATAATTTTTCAACAATTAGATAATGATTGCAACAAATAAAAAGATAATTAAATAAGATAATGGCCGTAAATGTGGTACAACACTTTTTTTTGTTAAATTGTCAATGAACATGTCGTTGTAATATCGTTAGGTAAAACTCTTTTTATAAAGGACATTGATAGATGCTCGGTTCCCTTTTTGGCTTTATGTCGGCAGACATTGGTATCGACCTTGGCACTGCTAACACACTTGTATATGTAAAAGGGCGAGGGATTGTTCTTGATGAGCCGTCAGTAGTTGCGATGGCAATGGTAAGAGGTAAAAGCCAAGTCCTGTCTGTTGGCGAAGAAGCCAAAGTTATGCTTGGTAAAACACCAGGTAATATCCAAGCAATTAGGCCAATGGCAGATGGTGTTATCGCAGATTTTGAAATTGCCGAGGAAATGATAAAACACTTTATTCGCAAAGTGCATGGTAGTTATTCGATAGCAAGACCGCAAATGATTATCTGCGTTCCTTCTGGTTCTACTGCTGTTGAAAGACGTGCCATTCAGGAATCTGCGGAAGCAGCTGGTGCAAGACGTGTGTTTCTTATTGAAGAGCCAATGGCAGCAGCCATTGGTGCAAATTTGCCGGTTACAGAACCTTCTGGCTCTATGGTGGTTGATATTGGCGGCGGTACTACGGAAGTGGCTATTCTATCACTTGGAAATATTGTGTATGCCCATTCTGTTAGAGTTGGCGGCGATAAGCTTGATGAGAGCATAATTGCATATATGCGCAGAACTCATAACTTGCTTATAGGCGAGGCAACAGCAGAACGGATTAAAAAATCAATCGGCATAGCACGTCGTCCTGAAAAATCCACGGGGGTTAAGGTAGAAGTTCGCGGGCGTGATCTGGTAAATGGTGTGCCAAAAGAAATCCAAATTTCAGAAGCGCAAATTGCAGATGCAATTTCAGACCCTGTTAAACAGATTGTTGAGGGTGTGAAGATGGCGCTTGAACAAGCCCCTCCTGAACTTGCTGCTGATATTGTGGAGAAGGGCATTGTGCTTACAGGCGGTGGTGCTATACTGCGAGAGATTGATGCTGTTTTGAGAGAAGCAACCGGACTACCAATTTCAATAGCCGAAGAGCCATTATCGTGCGTTGCTGTTGGCACTGGAAGATGCCTTGAAGAGCTAAAAACACTTCGGCACGTATTGATAGGAGCGTAATTGAGTAATCATGGTTTGGTTAAGGCAGATTAGACGAAAACAACCTAATCATCGTCTTCCTCAAATAGTGATTATTTCTTTCGGATTTTTATTAATTTTAATTGGCAAAGCAGATGTAACAGCGGTGCGCTACATGCAAGGCGGCATGGTGGAGGTTGTTGCACCCTTATACTCCGTTATAACAGTCCCAATTGACAGCATAGAAACCTTGTTTGAAGGTGTGCAAACTGTTACGTCGTTAAGAACAGAAGCCAAAAGACTTACCGTTGAGAATGAAAGATTACGTAAATGGCAACAGTTAGCGGAATCGCTAAAGGTTGAAAACAGACAGCTAAGATCTGTTCTTGGCGCGGTTGTGCCGCCATATTGGAACGCAATCACAGCAAGGGTCATTGTGGTACCCGGAGGTAATTTTACCCACAGCATGATATTGGAACATGGGCCTGGTTACGAGATTCCAAGCGGAAGTGCCGTTGTTACATCAGAAGGATTGGCTGGCTATATTATCTCAAGCGGAAAGCACTTCTCACGTGTCCTATTAATAAGCGATGTAAATGCGCGTATTCCAGTTATTCTAAGTGATTCTTCTTGGCCTGGATTGGCGGTTGGGAAAAATGGCCTCACATTGGAGCTTGATTTTCTGCCAGCTGAATCCAAGCCATCTTATAATGAAGCGGTTGTAACCTCTGGACATGGGGGATTGCTGCCAGCCGGTATTTTGGTTGGCAGGGTTTCCTCCATCTCAAAAGAGCAAGTTTTAGTTACACCGTCCGTTGAACTCAGAAAGCTTTCATTTGTCACTATTTTAGCCAGAAAAGAAGCTACAGATTTCATGCTTGATCCAGAGCAGAATAATTCCCTTTATTCCCCATTGATTGAGAGAAAAAATGAGCGTCTGTTTGAGGGATTAAATTCAAGAGAGATCCTTCAATAATGCCCACACAGACAAAGCTCAATACTCAAAATAATTATGCTGACTTCTCAAAGCAATTTCTAGTATTTGGGGTTGGCGTCGTCATTGTATTCACCGAAATTGCGCTTGCTAAATGGCCGTTTTTTTTCAGTGCAGCCCCAATGCTAAGCCTATGCTATATATTTACCCTTGTATTATTACGACCCCAATTAATGCCGATTGTATCTATTGTGCTGATAGCGCTACTCTTTGAGCTGATGGGCGGGGATATGCTTGGGGTAAGGGTAACTGCCTTTTATATTGCTAACTTAATTATCCGCCGCAGGGTTGCTGTAAATGAACAAGCTGATTTTATAGCGCATTGGGCTAGTTTCAGTTTAATCTGTTTTGGTGTGGTGTTATTCCGATTACTTGTGTTTTTATCACTTTATTTTGCGATACCAAACCTGTCGATGCTTACATTTCAAATTGGTGTATCCATTTTGGTGTTTCCGATTTTCTTTGTTACTATGAATCTTATATTTAGTATTCTTGGCTCTCCTATAAACCAAGATGATTAGGGTCAAACACTAATAATGGCAAAAAAACGAAAAGAAATACAAGAAGTCGCTAATCAAATTTCTAGACGAATGCTGTTTGTTGGTGGTTTGCAAATCAGTTTTGGGCTAATTCTTATAGGCAGATTATATCAATTACAAATTCTGCATAGTGATGCATATCTTAAATTATCTGATAAAAATCAATTTGATCATCGCTTGGTAATGGCACCCCGAGGTAGAATACTTGATTCTAAAAACAGGCTTCTAGCCGGAAATTCAGAGGTTTTTGATCTAATCGTAATTCCTGCGCGAGCACAGAATTTGCAAAAGCTTTTATCAAATATTGATATGATAATAGGTTTATCACAAGAAAAAATTAAGGACATTATTGACATTGCTAAGAATCAACCAGATTTTTTGGAAATTTCGATTAAATCAGATTTAACCCAGCGTGAGTTATCTCATCTTGCTATTCGCAGTGCTATATTAGAAGGGGTCTTATTTCAAAAGAATTTTAATCGAATATAGCCTCAAGGCAAGTTACTCTCTCACGTGACTGGTTATGTTTCTGGAATTACCGCAAATGAGATAAAACAAAATGGGAATTTACGTAGATTAGTTGGATTACAAATAGGGAAGGCTGGACTTGAAAAAACACTAGATGAATCCCTCAGAGGCATTGTAGGGGAGGAACGTATTGAGGTGAATTCACGCGGGAAGCCAGTTAGATTTATATCAGATAGAGCTCCCAAACAAGGAAGCGATAGTCAGCTTACAATAGATATTGATATTCAATCCTATGCAGTAGACCGGCTCAAGCAAGGAAACTCTGAACAGGTTGACTTATCTGATAGCGCTGTTCAGGAAGCAATCACTAAAAATGACGAGTTAAAGGCGCATATTAATATCGGCGAGACGATGATATTAAAAGATTCCAAATCAAGATATATCCCACCTGAAACAGGCACTGTTGTTTTAATGGATGTCGAAACAGGCGGGGTTGTTGCGATGGTCTCTTCACCTGCATATGATCCAAATTTATTTGCAGGAAGATTATCAAATAGAGCATGGCAGAATATAAATGAACATCCAAGGGTGCCATTACTCAATCGGGTAGTTGCTGGGTTATATTCACCAGGTTCTACCTTCAAAATGGCCGTCTATGCAGCTGCACTTGAGGCAGGTGTTATCTCATCTGATACATCGTATATATGTAACGGCTTTTTTGAATTTGGGGATCGCAATTTCTACTGTTGGCAGGAAAATGGTCATGGCAAAGTAGATGGAAGACAGGCAGTAGCGCAGTCATGTGATGTATATTTTTATCAAATTGCACTAAAGACTGGTATTGACCGCATTCAAAATATGGCTAATCGAATGGGTCTTGGCATTATCACAGATATTGGCATCCCAGGCGAAAAATTGGGAATAATTCCAAACCGGCAATGGAAGAAGAATAATCGAGGAACTGTCTGGACACCAGGAGAGACAGTGATTGCTGGAATAGGTCAGGGGTTTGTCTTAACCACCCCAATCCAACTTGCTGTGATGGCGGCACGAATAGGCAATGGCAGAAAGGCAGTTAAAGCAAAGCTTTTATCTGAGCATGCAAAAAACTCAGATGAGTTTCAGTCGTTAAATATTAGCAGCGCTGTGCTAAAAGAAATTCAACGCTCGATGAGAAGTGTTGTTGCTGGGGGCAGAGGTACCGCGCGCAATTATGATATAGAGGGCTATGGGATGGCCGGAAAAACAGGTACTGTTCAAGTCAAAAGGATCTCTAAAGCAGAGAGAGACGAAGGTATTATAGATAATACTGACAGGCGCTGGAAGGATAGGGACCATGCCTTATTTGTGGCATACGCGCCTTATGAAAAACCTAAATATGCGATAAGTGTTGTTGTAGAACATGGTGGTAGCGGCTCCTCTATGGCCGCGCCAATTGCGAGTGATATCCTCAAATTTGCACTGGATAGGCAATCTATATGAGCGTGACTTCAAGATTATTTGCCATTCCCTGGGTCATGGTAGGGGGTATATTTATACTAGTAATCATTGGCACAATGGCTTTATATTCTGCCTCTGACGGGGTGTGGACTGCCTCTGTGCAGCAACATTTAATACGTTCTGCTCTTGGATTTCTGCTTGCTGTTTTCATCGCGTTTCTGCCCATAAACTGGCTGTTTAGAGCTAGTTTTATCATCTGGTTTGGGTTTGTTGCTATTCTAGTAGCGCTTCCATTTATTGGTGTGGGAGCAGGCGCTACTAGATGGATTGATTTAGGGTTTATGAATTTTCAACCATCAGAGCCTGCAAAAATTGCTGTTGTTCTTTTATTAGCACGATATTTATCCCTCAGAACCTTTGATCAGATAGATAAGTTTCTGATTTATATTCCAGCACTATTAATAGCTGCTATTCCATCTGGGCTGGTTTTGATGCAGCCAGATTTAGGGACTGGATTAATGATATTTGTCGCGGGTTTAGCGGTTATTTTTGTGAGTGGTTTGCCCAAACGATATGTGTTACTTGGATTCGGGGTGGTTGTTGCAAGTATCCCAATAATCTGGAGCCAGCTATATGATTATCAAAAATCGCGTCTATTAACATTCCTTAATCCTGAAAAAGATATTTTAGGTGCAGGCTGGCAGATTACCCAATCAAAAATTGCACTTGGATCTGGCGGGCTATTTGGGAAAGGATTTCTGCAAGGCTCTCAATCCCAGCTTGACTATCTGCCTGAAAAACAAACAGACTTCGTGTTCACACTTATTGGGGAAGAATTCGGATTTATTGGAAATAGTGCCATTATTTTTGTTTATTTCCTAATCATTATCTCAATCACAGGAATTGGTCTAAAAGCAAAGAATAGATTTATCAGGCTTGTCGCTAGTGGATTAGCGATGGTCATTTTTTTATATGTGTTTGTGAATATTGCGATGGTAACAGGGGTATTGCCAGTTGTGGGTGCGCCTCTGCCATTGCTTTCATATGGAGGGACCGCAATGCTTACCGTATTCGTAATTTTAGGTATCTCAATGAACTTGTCGCAAAACAGCCAGAAAGAAGATCTTGAAATTACTTAAATTGGTCATAGCTTTTATGACATAAACAAACTTAAATTATAAACTCGGTGAAATTACAGAAAGTGGTGATTTAAATGCTCGGTTCTTTTTTTCCAAGACCAGCACTCTTTTTTCTAAGTGCAATTATCTGGACGGCCTTATTAGTGGTTTTTTGGTATGGCTATGGAACACAGCTTGGTCAAATATTCGGTTTTGACATAATTGAAGATAGAGAAGCTGTCATAGGGATTGGGTTTTTCGTAACTCCAGAATTTCAGTGGTTTTATATATTCTATTTCATAGCAAATGCATTATTTGCAGGTTTCTGGTTTATTTGGTCGCCGCATAGTTGGCAACTTTGGTCAATTGTTGGCTCCCAGCTTATTTTATTCTCAACTTATTTTTCTGTTCAGGTATCTGTTGCGTTAAACTATTGGCGCAGGCCATTTTTTGATAATATCATAGCAGCGCTGGATCCTGAAAAGAACGTTCCCGCATCCGATCTGATGGCTTTATTATTCATATTTGCACAAATAGCGTTATTATGGATGGTAATATATGTAGCAACCCGGTTTTTTGTAAGCCATTATATATTCCGCTGGCGTACGGCCATGAATAATTATTATTTTAGTCAATGGAGCCGCGTGCGACATATTGAGGGAGCTTCCCAGCGAATACAAGAAGATACCATGCGGTTTGCAGGTATTATGGAGAGTCTTGGTGTTTCCATAGTGGATTCCATTATGACGTTATTTGCGTTCCTTCCATTATTGCTAAGCTTGTCATCTTATGTCTCTGAATTGCCGATCATTGGCGTAATTCCCTACCCATTAATGTTTGCCGCTATCTTCTGGTCGTTATTTGGAACTATTTTATTGGCAGTTGTTGGCATAAAATTACCAGGGCTAGAATTCCGTAACCAGCGTGTTGAAGCAGCATTTCGAAAAGAGCTTGTATATGGAGAGGATGACGAAACAAGAGCCTCTCCACCAACTATTCAAGAATTATTTTCAAATGTAAGGCGTAATTATTTTAGGCTTTATTTTCACTATATGTATTTCAACGTCTTCCGCGGATTATATATTCAGGCAGATAATATATTTGCCTATTTCATATTAATACCTTCTATTGCGGTAGGAGCCTTTACCTATGGTGTGATGCAACAGATCTTAACTGCATTTACGCAAGTATCTAGCTCATTCCAGTATTTGGTTAATAGCTGGACAACTATTATCGAATTGCTGTCTATCTTTAAGCGATTGCAAGCATTTGAGAGGGCTATGTTAGGTCAGTCACTGCCAAATATTGATGAAGATTTCATTAAAACTGGCGGTTTGGAGAAGTAGCTGGGGTCAGAAAACCAGCTATTGGCGGTTTAAAAAAGTCGGCTTTATTTGCGTTTATTCCGAACCTTTTCAGCGCCTGATGGAATGATAGTCTGCTCGCTTCTTGAAAGGCTTAATCCAGCATTTGGTACGTCTTGCGTGATGGTTGAACCCGCACCTATAATAGCGTTATCACCGATAGTTACAGGGGCGACCAGCGCTGTATTAGAGCCGATAAAAGCGCCATTACCTATTTTAGTTTCATATTTGCGATATCCGTCATAATTACAGGTAATCGTGCCAGCACCGATATTCGCATTATCTCCAATTTGTGTATCCCCTATATAGCTGAGATGATTGACCTTAGCGCCTTCGCCAAGAGTTGATTTTTTAACTTCTACAAAATTACCAATTTTTACATTCTGTCTGGTGACCGTATCTGGCCTTATGCGCGCAAATGGCCCGATTATATTGCCCTCTCCAATAGAGCATTTCTCAAAATAGCAGAATGACTTAATCTGACAATTGCTGGCTATTGAAACGCTACCTACGATTACAACATTAGGCTCGATAATAACGCCCTGCCCAAAAATTGTATCCTTCTGTAAAAATACTGTTTCAGGGGCAATCATGGTAACACCGGAAAGTATTGCTTTTCTGCGTAAATTATTCTGTGCTACAGACTCAGCAATCGCTAATTGCTCCAGGTTATTGATGCCAATCACATGTTCTTTATCTGTTAAAATATAATCCACGCTCAAATTATTTTTAGAGCCAACAGAGACTATGTCAGTGAGAAAATATTCTTGCTTAGAATTCGAAGGCGTTATCTTCTGGATAGTCTCTTCGATTATAGAACCATTAAATGCCATAATGCCGGCATTCACATTTGTTATCATTTTCTGCGATGTGCTAGCTTCGCTATCTTCAATGATAGCGTCAAGACTTCCAGTGCTAGAAGTTACTAGTCTGCCATATCCAGATGGATTCTCAGCTTTAAATCCTAATACACAGATATCAGAGCCAGATTTAATGTTATCCAGTAATTCACACATAATATCCTTATTGATAAAAGGAGTATCAGCATATAAAACAAGGATTGGTTGAGTTCTATTTTTAATATGAGGCAGGGCAGCCATAACCGCGTCTGCGGTGCCGTTCTGGTTTTTCTGAATGGCTATGCTGTAGCCTGACAGAAACGAGGCCAGGTCTGGCGTACAATCGCTAATGACCGGAATAATGGTCTCAGCGCCCGCACTCCTCGCAGCATCTATGACCCAAGAAATCATCTCAGACCCTGCTACTTTATGAAGCGGCTTAGAAAGGGATGACTTCATCCGGCTACCTTTACCAGCAGCAAGTATTATCGCAGTGAAACTCATATCCTAGTTATACCGAATAATTGGTTCAGCATCAAAGAAATATCACTGTGTTTAATTTATGATTTATGTGATAATAAAGTTTAGGGATATCGGCGCACTTGATAGGATAAAATGACATGTGTGGTATTGTTGGATATGTTGGAAATGAAGCATGTCAGGAAATCATTTTAGGCTCTCTCGAACGCTTAGAATATCGTGGCTATGATAGCTCTGGCATTGCTACAATCGAGCATGACCAATTGCAATTATGCCGTGCGGTTGGCAAGCTCTCTGAATTAAAAGTAAAAATCAAAGAAAAGCCTGTATCAGGGTATATGGGGATTGGACATATAAGGTGGGCAACTCATGGCGGGGTTACGCTGGAAAATGCGCACCCTCACCTTGCGAATAGCGAAGTTGCAATTGTTCATAACGGCATAATTGAGAATTATGCTGAACTCAAAAAAGATCTTATCGAAAAAGGGTGTGTATTTATAAGCGATACTGACTCAGAGGTGCTCGCTCATTTATTTGTGCATGCTTTTAGGGAGGGTTGCGTACCTGTTGAAGCGTTGCGCTTTGTTCTATCCAAAATTGAGGGTGCCTTTGCCTTTGCAGCAATAAGCAAATCAAATCCAGAAACTTTAATGGTTGCTCGAAATGCATCACCGCTTGCGATAGGGTTTGCAGATGAAATGGCAATTGTTGCTTCAGATGCAACCGCAATGGCTCATCTAACTCGCCAAGTAACCTACCTTAAAGATAATGATTATGCCGTCGTAACAGCCAAGAGCTGTGATATATTTAATGGCAATAATGAGCCAGCAAACAGAGAAATTGTGCAGGTAAAAGCAAGTCCGATTTTACTAGATAAAGCAGGTTTTAGGCATTATATGGAAAAGGAAATCCATGAACAGCCAGATGCAATTAGTCATACGATTTCAGCAATGAGTGATGTTGGTGGTAACTTAACAGCCGGGATTGATATCCCCTCTCTTTCAAAGATAAAGCGAATTGTATTGCTAGCAGCAGGCACCAGTTTTTATGCAGCTCAAATTGGTCGCTATTGGATTGAAAAGCTTTCTGGCATTCCAGTAGTGTGTGAGATTGCATCTGAATATCATTACCGTGACCCTGCTGCTACAGGGCAAACAACTGCTATTGTCATAAGCCAGTCTGGTGAAAGCATAGACACTCTTATGGCGATGCGACATGCAAAGAATTTAGGTCTTGATACTTTTGGAATAGTAAATGTGGCTGATAGTACGATTGCCCGAGAAGCTGATAAAATATTGCCAACAAGAGCAGGGCCAGAAATTGGTGTGGCAAGTACCAAGGCGTTTACCGCACAATTGGTAGTTCTAATATGTCTTGCAATCGTGCTCGGTAAACAAAATGGTCATTTGGATGAATCAAGAGTGACTTACCTATATCAGAAATTGCTTAAGATACCAGGTGCTGTTGGTAAAACAATGAAACTATTTGATCCGATTCGCCCGATCGCACATCAATTAAAAAATGCGCGTTCATGCTTGTTTTTGGGGCGTGATATGCTTTTTCCGCTGGCATGTGAAGGGGCTTTAAAACTAAAAGAGCTTAGTTATATTCATGCAGAAGGGTTTGCCTCAGGTGAAATGAAGCATGGTCCTATAGCGCTGCTTGAGGATGGTCTTCCAATTGTTAGTTTTGTGTCCGAAGGTAAGATGGCGCTTAAAGCAATAAGTAATCTCAAAGAAGCGGAGGCAAGAGGAGGCTATATTATCGTTATCGGGACGCAAGTTGCAGTTGATTTAATTGATTTTGCAGCAGCAAAGATAGTAATCCCAGATTGTGAGCCTATTTTTGCTCCAATCGTTGGTGCTATCCCTGTGCAAATTCTTGCCTACCTTACGGCACTCGAAAAAGGCACAGACATAGACCAGCCACGTAATTTAGCAAAATCAGTCACTGTAGAATAACTTATTGAATTAATTGAATAAATTTTTATTACAGAATGACTAGGTAGATGTTTCTGTGAGGATGTAGTTCTAATATTGCCAAATTTTTTGAAGTGAATTTATGAAATGTCTGTTTCAATCAAGAAATTACGTGATGATGTCTTCGAGGTGACTGTTGCAAAAACCTCTACAACCACTCACACGGTAACAGTTACTGACCAAAGTCTCACTGATCTCACCGACGACAATGCGACAAAGACGCAACTGTTAGAGTTTTCCTTCAACTTCCTTCTCGATAGAGAACCAAACACGTCTATTCTGTCGTCATTTGATATCAACGTAATTTCGAAATACTTCTCCGACT
>JAACDT010000230.1 GCA_009936885.1 Alphaproteobacteria bacterium | reverse complement strand
CTCGCTCAAATATCCAGATATCTTCTATCTGTTCGCTAGATATACTATCCTCGTCGATTACAGTGTCGCTAGCATCAGTGAGGATGCGAGATTGTATAGTGTCATATCTAACAGTGACAGTTGCAATTCCATCAGAAATCTCAGCGTCAAGCAACTGAACGTCATTTACAGTTTCAATATCGATTTTTAAATGTTCACCTGCGGCATCTCTTTGGTGAACCGCATTTGAAAACTCTTCATACAAGTCAAAGCCAACATAACGCCGTAAACTCCCCAAATCACTCTCAGAATAAGCATTTAAAATCAGGGGAAATGCTGCCTTTGCGCCGCTTAAGAATTCTTCATCCCTAAAAGAAGCGTCAAGCTTTCTCAACTCTTTTAATCCAGACCCATTTAAGGGAGCTGATTCTGCACCAGGTGTTTTGCCCTTGAAATTAATAATATTATCTGCAGAAGATTCCGTTTGTACTGTTTTTTGAGGTTTTTCAAAACCATCTCGATTTCCGAGAATCGAGCGAAGCCTGAAAATTAAAAACACTGCAATAACAGCAAATATTAGAATATCAATGAAGGGCATGGTATTTCCCATTTTATTATGATGAAGTTCACACAGAGTTTCAATTCTGCCTTGTTTGTAATATAACTCTACAAATAGGGGATAAATAAGACAAGAACAACCAAAGAGAACTAAAAATGCGTAAACAATCGGGATTTATTTTTCTTTTTGGATTTATACTTTATGGATGGCTTGAATTTGAAGCTTTAATTTTGGTAGGAAACATTGTCGGTGGGTTTCTGAGTTTTATTGGTATTTTCCTCACAGCATTCATAGGAGTATACCTCATAAGGCGATTAAACAGCCGTGTTTTCATGGATTGGCAGTCAAAACGGCAGAACAACAAGCCTGGTTTATCCAAGCTTGCCGAAGGATTATCTATCTTATTAGGTGGTTTGCTTTTGGTTATACCTGGTTACTTAACAGATCTAGTTGGTCTTATTTGCATGTTTCCGATAATAAGAACTCTTATTGGTAGCATTATTATTGCTAATTTCGCAGATATCAGACTATTTTCTGATCTGAGAAAAAAACATGAATATAATGCACTCAACAAAGAAAATTCAAGAAACACGTCACCTATAATTACAATCGATGGGGATTACACAAAGAAATAAAAAATTGTGTATAGCTGGTTTTTTTTGTAACAGCATGTTTTAACCATGTTAAATGGCAGAATCTGCATTTTATTTTACAGGAACATTTTATGGCTGATGACGAAAAACTGATTAAGGCGCCGCCTTCTCTTACAATGCATGCGCAATTTATAAAAGATTTATCTTTTGAGAATCCAAGAGCCTCTGAGATTTTCACCAAGCAAACGAGTCAACCTGATGTGGAGGTTAGTGTAAATGTTGGTGCTAATGCGCTAGATAATGAGAAATATGAAATTATTTTAAATCTCAACGCAAAGGCCAAAGTAGAGACAGAACCTCTGTTTCTTGTAGAGTTAAGTTATGGCGGTGTTGTAAGTGTTAGCAATATTTCTGGTAAGGAAAAAAATGCTTTTATTATGATAGAAGGCCCAAGGTTATTATTCCCATTTGCAAGAGCGACAATTGCTAATGTTACAAGGGAGGGTGGGTTTTTACCCCTAAATATTCAGCCCATTGATTTTGTGGCCGTATTCAAAACAAACATAGAAGCCAAACAGAATGAAGCCAAACAGAGTCAAGCCAGTCAGAGTGAGACTAATCCAAGTGAAATTAGCAACAACTAACGTTTTTTGTCTTTGGTTTTAATCAGTTTGTAACCAAATAGGGTCTGTTATTAGTTTCAAAAATTCAGCGTGTTTGTCCAGCTCATCTTGCGTTACATGATGGGGACGGGTTGGCCTTTGTTTTTTGCTAACAAATGAAACGTCGCTATCAATATTAGAGTTATTGTTAATAATATTTTCTGACTTGGTGGCGGCTATATCCGATAATAAGGTGGGTTGCAGTCCGCCCATTAACTCTACATAGACAGATGCTAGTAAATCAGCATCAATTAATGCGCCATGAAGGTCTCTGTGAGTATTATCGATTTGAAATCGTCTGCAAAGCGCATCTAGAGAGGCCTGTGCCCCAGGGAATTTTTGGCGTGCTATTTTTAGAGTGTCTATTACATTATCATTTGATATCGACGGAAAACCAGCTTGGTTGAGCTCAACATTTAAAAAGCCCAAATCAAAAGAGGCATTATGGATAACAAGCTTGTCATCCTTGATAAAATCCAGAAATTCTTGTGCTACATGCTCGAATAACGGCTTATCTGACACAAATTTATCTGTAATACCATGTATTTTTATGGCGTCTGGGTCAATGTCTCGTTCTGGGTTAATATATAAATGAAGGGTTTTTCCAGATGGAACAAGGTTAATTATTTCCAATGCGCCAATTTCAATAATCTTATGACCTTGAGACACATCAAGGCCTGTTGTTTCTGTATCCAGAACTATTTTACGCATAAAAAACCCCTAAGATCATAAGCTTAAATTAGATAACAACCAACGTTTCAGCAATTTATATGTATATGCTTTTCCAAGTCCTGTAGGCAGACAAAAATCTGCTAATTGCATTTTTGTGTGTTGAGGTAATTGATCATTTAAAATGGCATCAAGTTTATGTTGTGTAATACCAGCGCGGTGCAAGGCTCTTTGCCTTTGTAAAAAATACGGAGCCCAAACACAAATGATGTTATCACAAATTATATCACTTCCAGTTTCAAATAATAGAGGAATATCGACAACCACTATTTTTCTGTTTTGAAGTTTCATATGTTTAAAAAATTTATGTCTATCCTGCCATACAAGCGGGTGAATAATCAGCTCCAATCGGTTTTTAGCTTCTGGATTGCCAAATATAATATCTCCTAATTTCTGCCTGTCTATCCCATTATCAAGATTACCAACATTTCCAAACGCGCTGATAATATCTGATACCGCAAGGCCGTGAGGGCCAAGAAAATTATGAACTGACTTATCCGAATCATGGACAGGTATCCTCAAATACCTAAACATATCACTAACACTTGATTTACCCGTTGCAATGGAACCTGTTAGCCCGATGATTCTCATGGTTCAATTATCTTATTAGCAGATGATAGACCATGTAGCCTCATAAATCCTAATAGCGGAAGTAAAGGCAGTCCCAAAATATCATAAAATGCACCACTAAATTGAGCTATAATATGACACCCTTGATTCTCAATCTGGTAAGAGGCAGGCGTTTGCATAGCAGAATTTCCAATTTCATCCAGATAACTATCAATCTCAACTTCAGATAGGGAGCGAAGCGTTATAATCGGTGACGATAAATAATGCCATATCCGCTTGCCATCTAGAAATACAACAACGCTCGTGTGCAATTTATGTGTTTTACCCTGTAACTCTGATATTTGCGTTTTTGCTTTATCTAATGATTCAGGTTTTGAGAAACATCTACCATCGAAATCCAAAAGCTGGTCACCTGCGATAATAAAAGCATTTGGATTTGTAACTGCAATACGGCCCCCCTTCATTTCAGCTAATAACGTTGCACAATCTGCAATAGAGACACCCTCAGAAATTGCACTTCGTCTGATAGCTTCTTCATCAATATGGGCTGGCTGGGATTTAAAACGTATATTTGCGTTATGTAACATAGCCTGACGTGAAGTAGATGAAGACGCTAGAATAATTTCTTTGTTTTTTATTTCATACATTTTCTTGTTGATCTAATTCTTGTTGATCCAACCGTTTTCGATAGAGATGGATTATAGAGGCTGCAATTTCTTCTACAGAACGCCGTGAGACATCAATAACTGGCCAATTATGTTTGTTAAATAGCTTTCGGGCTTCTCTTACTTCATTGGTTATAAGGTCAATATCTGCATAATTTGGGTTCGTCGTATCTGATAAATGTTGCAGGCGTGTTTTTCGCACCTGCATTAATCGTTTTGGATCTGTTGTTAATCCAACAATAAAAAGCTTCTTATGCGGTAATTTTTCTATCGGAAATGGGACATTTGGAACCAGAGCGTAGTTTCCAACCTTAAAACCCCTATGTCCTAAATACATGGAGGTAGGCGTTTTGGATGTTCTAGACACCCCAACTAGTAGCATATCCGCATCATGAAGATTCTCAATGTTCAGACCGTCATCATGAACTACCGCATATTCAACGGCAGCCATTCTTCGAAAATAAGCAGTATCTAATTTATGCTGGCCACCTACACGCTGGATACGCTGTGCTCCCAATATGTTCGAGAACAAATCTACAACAGGATCGAGAATAGATAAGTTTGGAACTCCTTTTTCTGTACAAAGAGCCTCCAGCATTTCTCTTACTTCCTTATT
>JAACDT010000229.1 GCA_009936885.1 Alphaproteobacteria bacterium | reverse complement strand
TTTGGACGGATCGTCCAGCGCCACCAAATGGAGAAATTTACCCTCATCCCACTGACTATGCAGGTCAGAGTAGCTTAGATAAACGCGAGAAAATTTCAGCACAATTAATAAATAAGAAAACCGAGGCATTACTTATTACTCAGCCTGAAAATAGCGCTTGGCTTTTAAATATTCGCGGCGATGATGTCCCACGCACACCTTTTGCTCTTAGTTTCGCTGTTTTAAAAAAAGACGCATCTGTAGCTTGGTTTATCAATCCTGACAGAGTTTCCAGCACCCTAAAGGCACACCTTGAGGGCGAAGTTGAAATTATCTGTCCCAAGGATATGAGAACATATCTTGAAAATCTAACAGGCAATGTGTTGGTTGACCCGTCACATACACCACAATATTTCAAAAATATTTTGAAAGACAAAATAGTTGAAGGCAAAGATCCTTGTAATCTAAAAAAAGCCTGCAAAAATTCTGTGGAAATTGAGGGTGCAATAGCAGCGCATATTCGCGACGGGGCAGCATTATGTAAATTTTTACACTGGCTCGACATCACTGCACCGACGGGTAAGGTTTCCGAAATTGATGCGGTTCGTTATTTAGAACAATGCCGACAAGAGACAGAGGAACTCAAGGATTTAAGCTTTGATACGATTTCCGGTAGTGGGCCAAATGGTGCGATTGTTCATTACCGAGTCAATAATGAGAGCAACCGTATTTTACAATCTGGAGAGTTATATCTCGTCGATAGTGGCGGACAATATTTGGATGGCACAACAGATGTAACGCGCACAGTACTCATTGATGGCGCATCGCCTCCAGATACTGCAATTGAGGCTTTTACCCTTGTATTAAAAGGCCATATCGCGCTGGCGACTGCCCGTTTTCCGGAAAAAACAGATGGTGTTCAGCTTGATGCATTGGCGCGAGCACCTCTTTGGGCAGGCGGGTTGGACTTTGATCACGGTACGGGTCACGGTGTTGGCAGCTATCTATCTGTTCATGAAGGACCTCAGCGCATTTCTAAAGGCGGCACGCAACCGCTAATGCCCGGAATGATTGTTTCTAACGAGCCAGGATTTTATCAAAAAGGTGAATTTGGCATCAGGATAGAGAACTTGCAATTTGTGACTTCAGCCGAAAAAATTAAAACTAGAGAACGATTAATGATGGGGTTCGAAGTTCTGACCCTTGCACCGATTGACAAAAGACTCATAGACGCATCGATGTTATCTCCTCAAGAAATAGAATGGCTCAATAACTACCATAAGCATGTCTCAGACACCCTCTCCCCACTATTAAAGTCAGAAACACAGATATGGCTCCAGCAAAGTTGCGCGCCACTATCACCCTGCTCAAGACTACCTATAGTTTAAATATCTTTGTCACAATCTTAAGTTGGTAGCACTCACCTATGCTAAGCTTTTATAAATATTAAATAATAAGGGGTGATAAACATCCCAAAGAAACATAATGAATAAAAAAAAGAATATACGAAGTGCTTTCACAAATAAGCTGCGACCACTTCCAGAATTTAAATACGATATTGAAACATCTGTGAAGTTTCTATTGTCTTGCGCAAAGCAACGCCAATTTATTTCCTTCATTGAGTTTAATCGGTTTTATAAAATTCCTGATCAAGACTGGCCATTGGTTTACCCACTGCTCTACAGACATCTTAATCTGGTGTTAAAGTATTGTTTCGAAAATAATTACCCACCATTAAGTGTTCTTGTGGTTGCAAGGGATATGAAAAAAAGTGGTGAAATGACAAAGAGACAAATCACGCGACTTAGTAAAGCTCTATCAAAATATCAGGACAAACCTTCAAGCCCTACCGATGAAGTTCGAGATATGAATGACCTTCATAAATTACAAAATTTATGTTTTGAAAGTGCGTCCAACATCACCATCTCGAAGAAAAATAATTTAAAGCAACTTAATGAGAACATCAGGCCGTAGAGGCAATCTCTAACCATTCATCTTCTGTCATTGTTTCAATACCAAGCTCTACTGCTTTTTTAAGTTTTGAACCTGCGCTCTCTCCTGCAACCAGAATATCGGTTTTATCTGACACAGACCCCGAAACTTTGGCGCCCATCATCTCGGCGCGGGCTTTAGCTTCAGCGCGAGTCATGCGCGTAAGAGTGCCGGTAAAGACAATAATTTTACCAGATATAGGTGTGTTATTCTCTGCTTCAGGTAAAGAGACAGGCGCCACACCAACATTTATCAATCCATTAACAATATCCAAATTAAGTGGTTCACCAAGAAAGGTAAGTAAAGACTCCACCATGGTGTCACCGACTCCATCTATTGAAGCTAATTCTTCTTTACTCTCTTCATTCCCATTACACATGGAAACAATAGCATCTCTAAAACCCTCAAGTGTTTTATATCGCCGAGCCAATAGCCTTGCAGTTGTTTCACCCACATGGCGAATACCAAGCGCAAATAGAAAACGGTCAAGGTCCGGTTTTTTTGCTTGTTCAATAGCTTTAAACAATTTCGTAAGACTATCTTTAAGCTGTCCTTTGTTCTTTCCAGAAGTGTAAAGCCAAATTTCGGGAGCTTCATCCGCCAGTTGATATAATTTGAAAATATCAACGGGTGTTCTTAATAAATCATAAGACCAAAATTCATCAATTTGTTTATCCCCTAGCCCGTCAATATCCAGAGCAGAACGTGAAACAAAGTGTTTCAGCCTTTCTTTTGCTTGAGCAGGGCAACTTAACCCACCGGAGCATCGCTTCACTGCATCTCGCTCACCATCTAAACGTATCTCGTGAACGGCTAATGCGCCACATGCAGGACAATTTACAGGAAACTCAAAGGCATGCGGTTCGCCAGTTCTTTTTTCAACAAGCACCTCAACAATTTGAGGAATAACATCACCGGCACGCTGCACAACAACATAATCATTCAGACGAACATCAAGGCGTTTTATCTCATCTGCATTGTGAAGCGTCGCATTGGAGACTGCTACGCCACCAACTGTGACTGTTTTAAGCTTTGCAACAGGAGTAAGTGCCCCCGTTCGACCAACCTGAATATCTATATCTAATAGTTGTGTGATGGCTTTTTCTGCAGGGAATTTATGAGCAATAGCCCAACGTGGAGCTCTTGAAACAAAACCTAGGCGGCGTTGCCAATCAAGACGATCAATCTTATAAACCATTCCGTCAATATCATAGCCGAGCGTAGACCGACGTTCTTCAATATCCTGCCAGTGTTTATTGAGGGCATCAACATTATTACAAACTTTAAAATCTGGATTGACGGTAAATCCCCACGCATCAAAACATGCCATCATTTCTGATTGCGTGTTACCTGGCATCTCCGACATCTCACCCCAGGTATAAGCAAAAAACTTCAATGGGCGACTAGCTGTGATTTTAGTATTCAACTGCCGAAGACTCCCCGCTGCGGCATTACGGGGGTTAGCAAAAGTTTTACGTCCTTTATCTGATTGCTGTCGGTTGAGACTCTCGAAGTCATCATGCGCCATGTAGACCTCACCACGAATTTCGACAATATCCGGAACACCTTTGGGAAGGGTAATTGGAACATCTCTC
>JAACDT010000228.1 GCA_009936885.1 Alphaproteobacteria bacterium | reverse complement strand
GTAAGGCGTAAAAAAAACCAGCACAAAATGCTGGTTTCAATAAATTATCTGAAGTAGGTTCGGCTATGTTTAATTTTTTACGCCCAAGCCAGAGAAACGTTTGTTAAAGCGTGCAACCTGGCCTTCACTGCCAAGAACGCGCTGTTGTCCTGTCCATGCTGGATGGTTTAGTGGGTCCACAGAAAGCTTCATTATTTCGCCTTCGCTCCCCCAGGTAGAGCGCACACTGCGCTCGCTTCCGTCTGTCATAACTATCTTGATTTCATGATAGTCTGGGTGAATATCTTTCTTCATTTATCAGCTCCACTTGCTAAAAACAACACGATGCGCAATTATGCCGGCAAAATTTTTATTAATCTCGGAGTGTATTACCTCTCTTCAAGCTAGGATGCAAGTCTCCTTTGGATAAAAGATGACAAAACCCGCCTCAGAAACAGAAATTAACAAAAAATCAGCTCGCAAACCGATATCCGCTCTTAGAATATTGGCACCGTATATTTATCCATATAGATGGCAACTAGCAGCTGCTTGTGGTGCCTTACTAATGATATCGATTGCTATGTTATCTCTTGGAAGAGGTCTTGCATTTATAGTGGATGAAGGCCTGTCAGGGGATAATCCAGCTTTTTTAAGCACAACAATTATAGTAACTCTGGCAATAGCAATCGTCTTAGCGATAGGCAGCTATTTTAGAGCTAGTTTGATTAATCAGCTTGGAGAGCGAGTAATAGGGGATGTCAGAGTAGCCTTATTCCGCCATATTTTATCCCTATCAAGCAACTGGTTCGAAAGTGCCAGACCAGGTGACATCCTAAGCAGGCTTACAACAGATACATCCATAATACAGACAGTCCTTGGCTCTAGCTTGTCTATGGCTGTTCGAAATATAATCTTATTGGTTGGCGGACTTATTCTCGTCATAATATCTAGCCCGAAAATGTCCTTTGTTTTAGCGGTGCTAGTACCTTTGATAGTATTTCCGTTGGTATTGCTGGCACGCAATCTGCGACAAGCGTCAAAAACAGCACAGGAAAAAGTTGCAGATTTAGCGGTATTGGCAGAGGAAACAGTCTCTGGAATTCGCTCTGTTCATGCGTTTTCGCAAGAATTATTTATTGAAAGTAAGTTTAAGAATCTTACAGATGAAGCTGTTTTCGCTGCCAAGACTAGAGCAAGGTTAAGAGGTTTACTAAGTGGTTTGGTGATCTTCTTGGTAATCGCTGGCATTGGATGTTTGTTGTGGATTGGGGGGAAAGATTTGCAACAAGGAGCAATAACAGCAGGAGAGCTGACTTCATTTGTGTTTTATGCATTTCTAGTTGCAGTATCTGTCGGCGCCTTATCTGAACTTGGTGGAGAAATACAACGGGCATTAGGCGCGCTAGAGCGAATAACAGATATATTCAATATTCATCCAGAGTTTGTCCCACCAAAACCAGAAATACAATCTTCTACAACGCCTCCCCCAGATATGATATCAGATATTATATCGGACATCATATTTGATAATGTGAGTTTTAATTATGAGTCCCGGCCCGATTGGCCAGTATTGGAAAATATAAACTTTTCGATAAGGACAGGAGAACATGTTGCTTTAGTTGGCCCTAGTGGAGCTGGAAAATCTACAATTCTGCATCTTCTGCTACGATTTTATATGCCAATTGAAGGGCAGATTCGAATCGGTAATATGCCTATAAACCAGATTACGAATTATACCCTTCGAAGCCAGCTTGGGCTCGTGCCGCAAGATGTCGCTTTATTCTCACAAACCATTAAGGAGAATATTTCTTTTGGGAGTCCGAATGCTGATTTCACAGCAATTCAACACGCGGCCATTCAGGCAGAAGCCCATCAATTCATAAGTGAATTGCCTGAAGGCTATGATACGATGGTTGGCGAGAAGGGCGTGCGTCTTTCAGGGGGACAAAGACAGCGAATTGTAATTGCTCGCTCAATATTGCGTAAGCCGTCGATAATGTTGCTAGATGAGGCTACAAGCGCCCTAGATAGCAAAAGTGAAGCACTTGTTCAAAAAGCTATTCGCAAACTTTGCCTTGATAAAACCAGCATTGTGATTGCGCACCGGCTTTCAACGGTTATAGACGCTGACCGCATTTTCGTGATGGATAGGGGAAGGATTATAGCAGAAGGAAGTCACGAGCATTTGCTTGCTCAGTCAGACTTATATTACCAATTAGCCAAGCATCAACTATTATCAGATGGGTGAATAAAAGCTTATTTTCCAATAAACTGAACTACTAGGAAATCATTAAGCTTATTGGTGCTTGCTATAAATTGGCCTGTAGTTTCATTTGCGGATGGTCCAGAAACCAACATATCTAACGTACCATCAATGGTTTGTTTGGAAGAGTGGTTTGTTACGATAGTTGCCTGTGCCCTCTCGCTTAGTAATCCAGTATTTAATAGTAGGGGATTTTAAAGTACTTTGCATCGTCAATCCATCTGTTGCATCCGCATCATTGGAAAAAAACCTGTAAGATCTGCTGTTCCAGTTTTGAAATTAAATTCAAACGCTCCCCTTCTATCAAAGGATTGAAGTGTGGAGAAGCCACATTTACACATTAAACTAAGTTCTATATCCCAGCTCATTGTCTGAGAACCCACATAGTCGAATGCAACATAATTTTGGCGTTGGATAAATGTGAATATTGTCCCTTCTTTTTCCAGGCTGCTTGCAGAAAGAGCATAGCCTTTTTTAGGGTTGATCTAGGTTTGGTTCTCTGAAGAAACATAATATTTCTGGCTATTTGTCGTATCACCATTTGTCATTTCTGGGTTTGCTTGGTCTTGGACAGATATAACACGCGCCAGAATATTATTCCCAGTAATCAGGGCGCTAAAATCTTCGGTTAATATATCATCTGTATCGTCTGCCAGAATGCAGGTATCTGCTTGTAAATTGCTGACGAAATCTACCGAGTTAGATAAAGCTCCTTGGCTTTGTAATTCTCTAATAGATAGCAGATTACTAAGAGATAAGCATATAGATTCTTGATATAACAGTCTATCCTCTGTCTGTTTAAAAACGCTGATTGGGATAAGCGAATTTTTTAAGTTATGCCACTGGATTTAAGCTGCTTGTAACGGATTTGATGGATAGAAAATACGTAGAAAAAAACAATAATTACAGCTTGTGCAGAATAGGGCAAATTCATAGCCATGCTGAAATGAGCTAGTAAAGATCTTTTTTTGCTTCATTTTTTTTGCTTCATTTTGACCACATATTATTCTCAATCCAAATAAATGTGTCATAACTATTGGGGCATTAAGTATTTGGAGAAATTCTCTGAGTCAGTTTTAACTCGATGCGTCTATTGCGTTGTTTTGCAGCTTCAGAATTCTGAGTATCAATAGGTTGAAATTCACCATAACCTGCCGCAGCAAGTCGATTAGCAGGGATGCCTTCAGACCTTAAAAATCGTACAACAGAAAGCGCTCGTTCGGTTGATAGATCCCAGTTATCCTTAAAAAAGGGATTATCAGCGATTGGGTCGCTATCTGTATGTCCTTCAATTTGAAGCACCCATGGTATGTCTTTTGGTATCACCTCTTCTATTTCACGCAATGCAGAAGCGATTTCAGCAAGTTGCTCTTTTCCAGCATCGCTAATATCAGCCTGTCCAGTTGCAAATAGAACTTCTGATTGAAATATAAATCGGTCACCAACGACGCGTACCTCTGATCTGTTTTTTAAAACTTCTCGAAGCTGGCCAAAAAATTCAGACCTGAATTTTTGTAAATCTTGAACCCGCGTTGCCAAGGCAGAATTTAATTTTTTGCCCAAATCGGCTATCGCAATCTTATCATTTATTGTTTGCCGCTCTTTGTCAGCCAGAAGATTATTTAATTTCTGGATTTCAAGGCGGAGCGCTGTTGTGCTTGCCAATAATTTATCTATTTCTGCTTTGGCCTCATTACTAGCATTATTGGCAGATTTCAATTCCTCACCCTTTTTAAGCAATGCCTGTTCTGCGATGAGTAGTAATCGTTGCTTCTCATTTAATTCTTCTTCAGTAATCGTGTTCTTAGCATTCAAATTTTCAATCTTTGAATTCAATATTGAGATACGCTCTTCGCGCTCCTTGGCAAGCGTTATACTCTGTTGAAGTTCGATTGCCTGATTGTTTAATGCATCTGATTGCTCTGCAAACGCCTCTGCACTAGCTGTCAGGCGAAGAATTAACGCCTCAATTTCGTCAGATCTCTCATCAGCAAGAGAACGCGCGCTCGCAAGATTATCTTCCAGCTCAAATATTTGGGAGCTTAGGGAACTAATATCTGCCTGTTGCGCGATTATTTCATCTTCTTTATCAGATAATTCTATCTGCAAGGATGCTAGTTGAGATAATAATTGTTCATTATCCCCCTCTAAGCTTGTTACTTTAAGCTGTGCATTTGATAGCTCAGAAGATAATTGTAAATTTGTTTCGCGTTCCATATTGAGAAGCGAGCCAAGTTCTAGCAATTCATTTTGAAGGGCGGTTATTCGGCTATCCTGTCCAGAGATGCGAAAAGAAAGATTAGCCTGAATAATCACAAAGACCATCAATACAAATACAAAGACCATCAGTAAACTGGCAAGCGCATCCACAAATCCAGGCCACGTAAAATCACTTGGGCGACCCCGATTACCTAGTCGAGAAAGCGACATATGTTATTTCTCACTTTTTAGGTTGTTCGAAATTAGACGGTCTATGGAGGTTGCAAGAGAGCGCAAATCGGTTCCAAGCGCATCCTGTTGCTCTCTTGATGCATTCATGATTTGGCTTCCGAGGGATTCAAGCCGGCTATTCAGCAAAATCAGCTGGTCCCTTATTCTCTTATCATCAGTTATTTGCTCTGATAGCAGCCCTAGGTGAATATTCAGCTTATCGAGTTGAGATTCAGTTGCTTCTCGAGATTTCTCAGAACGCTCAATCGCCCGCGCTAATTGCAATAATGCGCGTGCCCCTTCTTCATTCAGCCCTTCTGACATTAAACCACTGCTAGCTTGGGGCTGAGTTTCTTGTCCTCTTACATCATTATAGCGAGCAAATGATGACAGCCAATCCTCAACCTCATTAAAAAACCGTCCCATTGCCTGCCCTAGCTGTAGATCCAGAAAACCAAGTACGAGGGAGCCTGTAAGGCCGAAAAGAGAAGAGGAAAATGCGGTTGCCATGCCTGATAGCGGCGCATCAAGGCCAGAGCGCAATTGTTCCATCATTCTATCTAGATTAGCGTTGTTGGTGCTACTCAGCCCGTCTACGACATTTCCAACAGCTCCTATGGTCTGTAAAAGGCCCCAGAAAGTTCCTAGCAACCCTAGAAATATCAGAAGCCCTATCATATATCGAGAAATCTCACGCCCTTCATCTAGCCGGGCGGCTACCCCGTCAAGAACAGAGCGCAAGGATTGTGCTGATAATTGTCGCTCATTGGTTTGGTCGGCCAGCATAACATTTACGGTAGCTAACAAAACAGGCTTTGCATTTTTTTTAGATAAGGTTCGTGTGCGCTGAACATCACTAAGCCATTTGACCTCTGGAACCAGAAGTAATACTTGCCTGAAAATATAAATAACACCAGTAAGCGCAGTAGCAATGATGGTACCGTTGAGGATAGGGTTTCCCATAAAGCTTATGTAAATCTGCTCATAGAGGAAACCACATATGAGAATAAAGATGCCAAGGACGGAAATCATCCGTATTAGAAAAGAACGTGGATCCGTCATAATTTTTAAGTATCCTTCCTAAAAAAGAGTGCGCGCTGATACAGTTTTGACCCTGAGAATTATACCTGAGCATCATAGGCACTGAGCATGATAGGCGCTACTTGCTTAACTCTATATCAGAAACATGGCTGAAAACAATGGCAGGAATATGACTGGAATAATAGTATAAGCTAATACTATAGTCTGAGATGCATTTTTTTAAAAAAGCAAATTTGATATGAGGTGGTCAAAAATCTAGGCTTTTTCGCCTTCTCGCAGCATTTTTAACAAGGGAACATGCAGCCCACCATTTGCGGCAACAATATTTCCAGTTTGTAAAACAGTATCTCGTGACGAGAAGTCAGATACAAAACCACCTGCTTCTCTAACAATTAGGGCACCAGCGGCAATGTCCCATTGTTGCAAGCCATGCTCCCAGAATCCGTCATATCTGCCTGCAGCAACCCATGCAAGGTCCAATGCAGCAGACCCAAATCGGCGGATCCCAGAACATTTGGGCATCACATGATTTAGCTGGTTGATGAAAATTGTCTCTTGCTCAGATGTTGTCCTGCCAAGAAATGGAATACCAGTTGCAAATAAAGCAGACTCAACCTGTTTGCGGCTTGAAACGCGGATTCTACGATCATTTAGATATGCGCCTTTACCAAGCTCAGCAAAGAAAAACTCGTCTCTTATAGGGTCTAGAATACCAGCTGCTCTCAGTTTTTTATTATCTAGAACAGCAATCGAGATGGCAAAATGTGGGATACCATGAAGAAAATTCGTAGTTCCATCAAGCGGGTCAATGATCCAAGTTGGCGCATCAGATGATTCTCCTTCAATGTGACCAGATTCCTCTAGAATCATATTCCATCCAGGACGTGCATATTCCAGCTCATCTCTTAGGGTGCGTTCTGCAGATAAATCAGCCTGACTTACAAAATCTGCCGCACCTTTCCGGCTAACTTGCAAATTTTCAGCTTCTCCAAAATCGCGCATCATGCGTCTCGCAGCTTTACTTGCTGCCTTGAAAATTACATTTATAAGCGCTGATCTTAATGCCATCTGGTTTAGTCTTTCGCTCGTTCTACGTAGGTTACGTCTTCAATTTTAACGACGATTCTGGTTCCAGTTTCGATAAAAGGCGGTACCATAATTCTTACACCATTATCAGCAACAGCCGGCTTGTATGAAGAAGAGGCCGTTTGGCCTTTTACAACAGCATCAGCCTCAATTACAGTAACGGTGGTTTGGTCAGGCATGGTGACAGATATGGGCTCTGATTCATACATGGAAACCGAAACCGTCATGCCGTCTTGAAGAAATGCTACTGGCTCCCCTATCATGTCCTGCATGATGGATATTTGCTCAAATGTCTCGGAATGCATAAATATATGCGTATTTCCCTCTGCATATAGATAGGTGCATTCTACTTCATCAAGTATCACACGCTCAACACCCTCTGTTGCCCGAAAACGCTCATTCAACTTTGTTCCATCGCGAATATCGCGTAATTCCACTTGCGCAAATGCGCCTCCTTTTCCAGGTTTTACATGACTTGTTTTTGATGCAATCCATAAGCGTCCATTATGGCTTATAACGTTGCCTGGTTTTATCGCGTTGCCATTTATTTTCATAGATACCCCTCCTTAGCTTAGCGCTTAACAGCTCATTTATCTGGCACTATTATTCAAGACTAACTATTCAATGCTAACTATGGGTGTTTAAGCTGATTTTGGGCTAAGTCAATGATTGCTTGAGTTGTTATGCCAAAATGCTCGTATAGCACACTAGCTGGAGCAGAGGCGCCAAAGCTGTGCATACCAATAAAATGACCTTGTGAGCCTATTGCTTTTGCCCAGCCTCCTTCCAGACCTGCTTCAATAGCAATTACTACGTCAGCATCGCCTCGCAAATTTTCAATAAAGGTAGCCTCTTGTTCTAACAGCCTATCAAGGCACGGCACAGAAACTAGTCTGGTTGGGATATTATTTGCCTCCAGATGAATGCGCGCTTCCTCTGCTAACATTACCTCAGAGCCACTTGCCATTAATGTTACTATTGGCGATTTACTTGCTTCACGTAGAATATACCCGCCCGTTGCAGATAGATTATTTGCGTTTTCTTCTAGGCGTAGCTGGGGTAACCCTTGCCGTGAAAGCGCTAATATAGAAGGCGATTTTTGTGACAGACAGGCTAATTCCCAAGCTTCTGCTGTTTCTACAATATCGCATGGCCGGAATACATTAAGATTAGGTATCACCCGCAAAGAGGCCAAATGTTCAACCGGTTGATGAGTTGGGCCATCTTCACCAAGTCCAATGCTATCATGTGTCATTACATAAATTACTTTTTGCTGCATTAAAGCAGAGAGACGGATTGCTGGCCTACAGTAATCTGTAAATACTAGGAAGGTACCTCCAAATGGCGTTAAACCGCCATGCAAAGCAAGTCCGTTCATGGCAGCTGCCATTGCATGTTCTCTTACGCCGTAATGAATATATCGCCCTAGATAATCTGAGCTTGAGAAAATCGTATGTTCGGCGACTTTGGTATTGTTGGAGCCGGTAAGGTCAGCAGAGCCCCCGAATAAGGATGGATATACTGTCACCAATGCTCCAATAGATTTCTGGCTTGCAACTCGGGTCGCAACTTTCTGAGGCTCAGCGATTAATTGAGTTTTAAAGTCTGATATCGCACGTTGAATATCTGCTTTATAATCATCAGACAGGCGCTTTTTAAAGGTTGCACCTTTTGCATCTGAATGGGCGCGTTGTTCCCATTCTGCAAAGAGGCTTGTCCCCTTAGAGCCAATATCCCGCCAATCCTGAAGGGTTTCAACTGGAACAAAAAACGGCTCATACTGCCAGTCTAACGATTGTCTGGTAAGGGCAATTTCCGCACTTCCAAGAGGCGCGCCGTGAATGCCAGCCGTCCCCCCGCGATTAGGGGAGCCATATCCTATCTGTGTCTTGCATCTTATAATAGAGGGTTTTGTTGCGTCGGCTTTTGCTTCTGTAAGGGCTGTATTAATGTGTTCATGATTATGCCCATCACACTCCAGCACTTGCCACCCATAAGAGAGAAAACGCTGTGTAATATCATCTGAAGTAGTGATATCCGTGCTTCCATCAATTGAAATCCCGTTATCATCAAAAAGCACAACAAGTTTGCCGAGTTTTAAATGTCCTGCAAAAGAGGCAGCTTCATGGCTAATGCCTTCCATTAAGCATCCATCTCCTGCAATTATGTAGCTCATATGATCAACAAGACCATCTCCGAATTCTGCGTTTAGATGTCGTTCCGCCATTGCAAATCCCACAGCATTCGCAAACCCTTGTCCAAGGGGGCCTGTCGTCGTCTCAATACCGTTAGCATGACCAAATTCAGGATGCCCTGCGGTCTTTGAGCTAAGCTGGCGGAAATTCTTAATTTCTTCAAGACTCATATCAGAATAGCCTGTCAGAAATAACAGAGAATATAACAGCATTGAGCCATGGCCCGCAGATAGGATAAATCTATCTCTGTCAGGCCAGTCCGGATTCTGAGCAGAAAATTTTAGATGATTCGAATATAAAACAGTCGCAACGTCTGCCATTCCCATCGGCATTCCAGGATGTCCTGAATTTGCTGCTTCTACAGCATCCATGGTAAGAGCGCGGATGGCATTGGCCATCGCATTTGATTTAGCAGAGTTACTCATAACAGAAATTTCCTTATGTATGATTATATTAAGTGTATCAAGTCAGTATTTGATTGGCGCTATGGAAAATGCCTGATTTAGCAGGTAGCCGTCAAATGCTAGTTTGCTTTCAGTCCTGAAAAAACGAATTATAACACAAAACACGGCGCGATTATTCTTAAAAAAAGCTTTTCTCTATGATAAGGTCATCACGCAACTAATTGAGGTATTTATTTTTTTGTTGAAACCAGATACGCTTATCTCACAAAACGGAAAAAGGTTTTTTTGGATTCCAAATGAATGAAATTGAACAAGCATTAGGAAGGCTTAGAAAAGCCGTGGATCACTTGAAAGACAAGTTGGATAGAGATATGTCCGCTTCGTTCTCAGATTATTCAGAACATTCAACAAGAAGTGATATAAACCCGCAAGCTTTTGACTTTGCTGAATTGAAGTCTATAAAAAGTCAAATTTCAAAAGCTATATTTTTGATGGAGCAAATGAGTTCACAGATAGATGATGCCGCCAACCCTACGTTAGCAGATTCCATTAAAGACCATTAGTCAGGAGACAGGTGATGAGCCAATCAACGGTAACAGTGCGAATCAATGGTCAACCATATCAGATGGGGTGCGATGTAGGGCAGGAGTCTCATATTGAGGAAATGGGGCGCAATGTAGATGCAATCGTCCAACAGCTTGTGGGTTCTGTCGGACAGATTGGTGATGCAAGATTATTAGCAATGGCAGGGCTTATTTTATCTGATCAGGTTGAATCAGCAAATCAGCAGGCTGGTGTGGCCCCAAGACAGAACTCGTATAGCTCTGGTGATGAGCTAGTAACAGCTCAAGAAGAAAATACGGTAACTCTAACCACAGAGCAGATGGATAATCTGGTTAATCAAATAACATTAATGGCTCAGACAATAGAGCATCTTGCACAATCGTAAGAGTAGGAGTAGAAACTCGGTGGATAGCTGGATAGTTCGCCAGGCTTTTCAATCCCTGGGACCATAATCTTCTGTCGGGAATTGCCGCTGGGAAAGTCGAGGCTTTTTTATGTGATGCCCACCTGTAAACCAGGTCACAGAGGATGAAATCAAACCAGCGGCTTTTCTGGCTATCACCCAAAAATATTTCTGGACACTATATTTTGGGCAATCATTTGGTCATCCCTCAAACAAAGTTTGATAATCATGTTTGGTTTGCGTTAGATGCCTGGAATTACATGAGATGGCTTATATAAGCCAAAATGAGCAAAAGCCAAAAAGGGTTATAAGCCAAAATCGGTTTGAATTGGCTTTACATGAATGTTGATGACTGGAAATGGTGATGGATCACTTACAAATCTCTCTTCAGAAGCAGCAGGCAAGAAAACAAGCAAAGCAGGTAAGAAAACAACTGCATGCAAACCAGCGTAAAATTGCTGCACAGCACCTGTTACGGTTTGCTCCTGACCTTATCGATGAATTTACAAGTTCTATAGTTGCAGGCTTTCTGCCTATTTTTTCTGAAATTGATATTATTCCCTTAATGACGGCATTAGCTGAAAAAAAATGTCAATTATGTCTTCCAGTTACACCTGAAAAACCCAGCGCGTTGAGCTTCCGCGCCTACGTTCCAGGCCAAGAATTAGAGGCAGGCCCTTTAAACACCAAGCATCCTGATGCCAGCTCACACCAGCTTATCCCAGAACTTGTGCTGTTGCCGTTACTTGCCTTTGATACGAGATGCAATAGGCTTGGATATGGTGGTGGATATTATGACAGAACACTTAAAAAATTTCGCGAATCTGGCGTTGATGTGAAAGTTGTTGGGGTTGCTTATTCTGGTCAACAAGTTGATAAAGTTCCGGTAGCTTCAACAGATGAGCCCATGGATGGCGTGTTAACCCCTGAAGGATTAATGCTACTTTGAACCCATCTTGAAACTATATTTAGACCTTGTTGACACGCTATGAGTAACAAAATTAGAAAGCCTGATTATGCGAATTTTATTTCTTGGTGATATTGTAGGACGTCAGGCAAGAGGACTTGTCATCGCCGTAACCGCAACTCTTAAAAAAAATCTTGCATGTGATTTTGTCATTACAAATTGTGAGAATTCAGCAGGTGGGTTTGGGGTAACACCTGATATTTGTAACGCGTTATTTGATGCTGGAAGTGACGTTCTAACGAGCGGTAATCATATTTGGGATAAGTCAGAGATTTCCAGCTATATTACACATCAACCAAGATTGCTTCGCCCAGTAAATATGAAAGAGGGATTTCCCGGCACTGGTTTGGTTATCGTATCTGATAAACAAGGTAGGCGTCTTGCTGTACTCAATGTTATTACTAATCTTTTTATGGCAGATCATTTAAATGTATTTGCTGCCCTTGATGATTGTCTTGGGAAGATTAAGCTAGGCCAAGATGCAGATGCTATTTTTGTCGACGTACATGGAGAGGCAACGTCTGAGAAAATGGCGATAGGGCATTATCTGGATGGGCGTGTTTCTTGCGTAGTTGGAACACACACCCATGTGCCAACTGCTGATCATCATATACTTGAAAATGGCACCGCATATCAAACAGATGCTGGGATGTGTGGCGATTATAATTCTGTGATTGGAATGAATAAGGAAGTGGCAACAGATAGGTTTCGTAAGCAATCTTCTAGTCGATTAAGCGTTGCAACGGGGGAGCCAACTTTATGTGGTGTTGTAGTTGAAATAGATGATAAGACGGGACTTGCGATTTCGATTAATCCATTCCGCAAGGGAGGCAGATTACAAGAAGCAACCTGATTTATGGAATAAGATAGCTTTGTTTTATAAACACCATACATGCTACATGATTGCCCATTTTAATAGTTTTATCGGTTGGTATCTGCTATGTGGTTATTTTCAAATAAGGTAAATTGGGAAAAATGGTGCTTCCAACTAAATCTGTAAAAAAACAGATAGCATCGATAACCTAAAAGATAAGAATTAAGAGAAAAAATAATGGCAGGACATTCCAAATTTAAAAATATTCAGCATCGCAAAGGGGCACAAGACAAAAAGCGTGCGAAAATTTTCACTAGGCTCATAAAAGAATTATCTGTTGCTGCGCGCTTTAGCACTGACCCTGCAAGTAACCCTAGATTGAGGAGTGCGCTGGCTGCTGCCCGCGCCGCTAATATGCCAAAAGATAATATTGAACGCGTTTTAAAGCGTGCTGAGGGCGGGGAAGGTGATGCGTATGAAGAAATCAGATATGAGGGTTATGGGCCTGGCGGGATAGCCTTTATTGTAGAAGCAATGACAGATAACCGAAATAGAACCGCATCTGAAGTGCGCTCCTCTTTTTCAAAATTCGGCGGGTCACTCGCGGAAACAGGTTCTGTTAGTTTTATGTTCGACAAGGTTGGTCAAATTATCTACCCTATAGAAACTGCAGATGAAGAAGCTATGTTTGATGCCGCGTTAGAGGCAGGCGCAGATAATGTTGAGTCAGAAGATGATACCCACATAATTACGACGTCTGCTGAGGATTTCAACGCTGTTAGAGAGAATATAGAAAAGCAATTTTCAGCTCCTGAGGAGGCTGGCTTAATATGGCAACCCCAAAACAGCATCTCAGTTGAGGAGGCAAGCGCCTCAACACTACTTAAATTATTTGATGCGCTAGATGAAAATGACGATGTTCAAAATGTGTTTGCTAATTTTGAAATTTCTGATGAGATAATGACAAAACTAGATGGATAGCATTTGTGGGAATTACAAATAGTAATAAGCTTGAGTTACTAATGCTTGGCATTGACCCCGGTCTGCAACGCACAGGATGGGGTATTGTTGTTCAATCTGGTATAAAACTATCTCATATCGCACATGGTACCATTAAGACCAAAACATCCTGGTCAATGGCTGACAGGCTACATGAAATCCATTCTGGTTTGACTGAAGTAATTTCAAACTGGCACCCGAATGATGCCTCTATTGAACAGATTTTTGTCGCAAAAGGGGCCGAATCTGCCATAAAGCTTGGAATGGCGAGAGGCGTTACAATGCAGGCTTGTGCTGGAAAAGGCCTTTCTTTGAGAGAGATTTCAGCAAGGCAGGTCAAAAAATCAGTAACAGGCACTGGTGCTGCAGATAAGATTCAGGTAGCCGCAATGGTCGAAAAATTACTATTAGTGAAGCCAGAAGGAGCAGATGCCGCTGATGCACTTGCCATTGCTATTGCTGGGATTAACAAAGGGCCAGATTACCATCCTGACACCCTAAATTCAGAAGCGAAAACGGGTCTTGCAAGTGCAATTGAAGCAGCTCTTGCAAAAGAATAAAGGGGGTTAGTTAGACATGATAGCACAATTATCAGGGCAAATAGTTGAACAGAACACTAACCAGTTAATTTTAGATGTTCATGGTGTTGGGTATCTTGTTACTGTTTCTTCATTAACTTTGAGCCAAATCCGAGCGCTTTCTGGAACGATATCATTGTTGATTGAGATGATTGTGCGCGAGGACTCACTGACATTATATGGCTTTTACACCAGCGAAGAAAAATTTGCCTTTACATTGCTTCAATCTGTTCAGGGTGTGGGCGCTAAGGCCGCTATTTCGATATTATCAGTTCTAACGCCGGATAGTCTAAAACAGGCAATCCTGTCATCTGATAAGGCAATGGTCAGCCGTGCTGATGGAGTTGGGCCAAAATTGGCGCAAAGAATTGTGAATGAGTTAGCAGAAAAAGTCGGAAAATTACCAACCAGCCTTGGTAATGCGGGTGTATCTCCAGAGGGCGCTGGTCAATCAGCGATATCCCAAGATGCCATATCCGCATTGGTAAATCTGGGTTATTCGCAAAGTGAGGCTTGGGCTGCGGTTCAGAGAGCCTCTACTAAATCTGATACCGATGAGCTTGGACAATTATTGAATCTGGCATTAAAAGAAGTTGGACAGAAATGATGAGTGATGAGCGTATAGTAAGCCCGGAAAGCTTAGAAAGTCCGGAAAGTCCAGAAAGCATAGAGAATTCTGACCCAGCCTTGCGTCCAAGAAGGCTAAATGAATTTGTTGGTCAGGGTCTTGGCAGCCGAAATCTTGAGACCTTTATTGAGGCTTCTGTACAGCGGCGCGATGCGCTGGATCACACATTGCTGTATGGACCTCCTGGGCTTGGTAAAACCACCATGGCACAAATTATTTCTGCTGAACTGGGTGTTGGCTTTCGTGCAACCTCAGGGCCTGTTATTGTGCGGGCAGGTGATTTAGCTGCTTTGCTTACAAATTTAGCCCCAAGAGATGTTTTGTTTATCGACGAAATTCATAGATTAAACTCTGCTGTTGAGGAAATATTATATCCTGCAATGGAAGATTTTCAGCTAGATCTGATTATAGGTGAGGGGCCATCTGCCCGTTCTGTGAGAATAGATTTGCCGCAATTTACGCTTGTAGGAGCTACAACGCGCTCAGGCTTGCTTACGACACCGCTAAGAGATAGGTTTGGTATCCAAATGCGGATGCAATTCTATACTAATGATGAATTAGTGCATATTTTGTCACGACAAGCCATAAAAATGAATGTGGCATTAGCAGGGGACGGCGCTCTTGAAATTGCAAGACGAGCCAGAGGAACACCGCGCGTTGCAGGAAGGTTATTGCGCCGAGTAAGAGATATCGTGGCGGTAGATGGTGATAATATGATTACAAAACAAGCAGCAGATTCAGCGCTGTTAAGGTTAGAAGTAGATCAAAATGGCCTTGATCAGATGGATAGGCGTTATCTGAACTCTTTGGCGGAAAATTATGGCGGTGGGCCAGTAGGAATTGAAACGCTTGCAGCTGTGCTTGCCGAGCAACGTGACATGCTAGAAGAAGTGATTGAGCCATTTTTATTGCAGACAGGCTTATTAATGAGAACACCACGTGGTAGATGCCTATCTAAATCAGGCTGGAGTTATTTGGGTCTTGAGCCTCCAAAAGAGGCAGCAAAGCAACTTGAGCTATTAAGTCAAGATACAAGCCAAGATATCAATGAGTGATAAAATCACATCTTTTTGAAGATGAAAAAAACCACGTAAGTTTAGCCATATATAAGAGCATCCCTATGAGCGCAACACAGATAAGTTTAAATGGCAGTATGTCAGGAAATAAGCATTTTTATCCGTTTATCGTTCAATATGAGGATACGGATGCTGGCGGCGTTGTGTATCATTCAAATTACTTAAATTATGCAGAGCGGGGCAGGTCAGCGTTTTTGCGTAACATCGGAATAGACTTGCATCGCTATCTAAAAGAAGAGCGTAAAACCATTTTGATTTCTAAGATTGAAGTTGATTATCTGGCTT
>JAACDT010000227.1 GCA_009936885.1 Alphaproteobacteria bacterium | reverse complement strand
TTGATTACACTACGATAGGTGGGAAAGTCTTTAATACCCTTATCATATGTGACACAGACCTTCATCTGCCTCATGAAACAGGTTCATATACTGATTATGAAACGGTTTTTGTTCTTTGTCTGGATAATGAGCGACGACAGCTTGGTGTGTGTCACAATGTTCTGACCTTTAAAAAAGGACTGGTGGTGGATTTCCAAGCGCGATGCGCTGGTTCAGAGATAATATCAGCAGATGACTTTGAGAAGTTTGCCTCACAGAATGACGGTTTTGATGTTATTTATCCGTCGATTGGCGATAATCTGGATTATCTGAAACGGGTGCAGAATAATCATAATATATCTGTTCATTACCGTAAAAAACAGCAAGACTTATTTTGCTGGCAGTTTGCTCAAAAAGGGTTTTTTAATTTTAAACGGAATATCCCGCACATCATTGAGCGTTTTAAGTTGTCAGACTGCGCCACCTGATACATTTTCTTAGCAACAGCCTTTCCTGTTTGTTGTTCTGTTTAGACGGTCACAAAAGAATGAGACGTTTTTCCCCTATCCTTACAACCCTAATGCTGCTTATAGCTAGCCCGCCGCATGGTGAGGCACAGCACTGGCGCGGGCAGATGCCAGAGCTTGTAGGGCAGGGCACTCTGAGCGTGTTCTTTATGGATATTTATCTACTCAAGCTATACTCGCAGGATGGTACATTTTCACTGAACCGCGATTTTGTTCTAGAATTTACCTATAAGAGGCCCGTATCCAAAGATGTCATTATTGAGGCCTCATTGGATGAAATGAAAAAAGCTGGTGGTGCAGACGAAGCTCAACTTGCCTCATGGCGCGATAAGTTAGACAGCGCCCTTATCGATATGGAGGCTGATGAGACAGCTTCAGTTATCTTCTTAGAAGAGGGAATAATTACCTTTGTCTCGCCAAATAATCCCGCAGTTTCATTTCAGGATCCCTCGTTCAGAAACAGCTTTGCATTGATTTGGCTGGGAGATAAAACATCCCATCCATCACTGAGAAAAAAACTCCTCGGCAAATAGCTGCCTCAGGATGTCAGCCAGCTCCATTCTACCGCCGATACAATAGCTACCGAGATGAGCGCTTTAGTGGCGTGCTACTCATTCATACAAAGGCAGAACAGCTTGTACCGAAGGTCGCGTTTTCATGAGAGCATCATGAGCTTTTAATTTTGGATAATCATCTAGTGAGACGCCATCTGGCCCCAGCCAGCGAGTAATTAAGGCAAGATAGGGGTCGCATAGTGAATAGGTTTCCCCGAGCACATAAGGGCCTTTGAAGTAATGGCTCTCTATTAACTTTGCGTAGCTCGCCATATTATCTGCCACCTTCGCTGTCATGCTGGCTAAGGCATCTTTATCATCAGCCCATCGTGACCCCCGGTGTTTGTGCGCATGGGCAACATGAACGGTTGAGGCAAGAAACATATTGAAGGCTTGCGCTTCGGCGAGAGCAAAAGGGTCTTGTGGTGCCAATTTTTTATCGGGAAACATTTGAGCGATATAGAGCAAAATAGCAGGATTCTCTGTTAATATGCCATTTGGCGTTGCCAAAGCTGGCACCCGGCCTTTGACATTAATAGAAAGAAATTTTGGCGAGGTTTGCTCCCCCTTGTCAAAGTCTATGTGTATCACTTCAAAATCAGCTTCGGCGTCATGAAGTAAAATATGCGGCGCATAAGCACAGGATTTTTTACAATAGTAGAGTGTTAGCATCGAGCCGCTCTCTTCTTTTTGTTACTTTTTGAATAAAATTAGCCTTATCAGACGCCATAAACCCCTGAATAGGATCGCCCTCACAAACGGATTTTGCAAAAGGCGCTGGGCATAAAAGCGCACCTTTGGCGATAAGGCTATTACAAATAATACGAGTATGCCAGCCGTTACGGATATGATGATTATCTTTATCATTGCCCCAGAAGCCCCCCTGCTATCATAGGCATAAAGCTGCGCTCGCTTTCTCTTTCCCAGAGCATCACCTAAAGGGAGTATGCAGACCGGATGGAAAAAATGAACCTAACTTCATTTTGCTCTCGTATATAGAGATAGGAAAAGGGAGAATAAAATGCAAAAAGAAATCGTTGGGCTATGGAAACTTGTAATGGACCATGCCCATAACCCGCTAAAAAATATCCCAAATTTGCAGGCGCGTCACATCATTCTTCAACTTTTAGCATGGATGTGGTGTATTATCTTTGCGATGAGCATTGGCTCAATTACCGTTTTCGGGGTGTCTGCTGTTGCACATGCTCTACTTATCTCAGGCATTGTCATAACAGTTGCTACATTTGAGGTTGCAAGAGTGCGGCCCAATAATTTTGATAACCTAGCAAGCGGACTTAATGGCGAGCATGAATGATGCTAGATGCGCGTTAAAAGGCCAGTAGTGACGGCCAGAAGGCGGAATAAGTCTATCTGTAAGCCCTCACCAGTTAATCTCACATTCATAAAACTGTAATGTGCTTGGTTTAAATGGCATCGATGAAAAATATTCTTATTCTATGTACCGGCAATAGTTGTCGATCAATTTTGGCCGAGGCTTATATAAATAATAT
>JAACDT010000044.1 GCA_009936885.1 Alphaproteobacteria bacterium | reverse complement strand
TGGCAAAAATTGTCAGCCATTATTTTGGGGGCTTTAGCAATTCCTTTTGCATTGCCAACCGCTGCAATAGCAGCACCTGATGCGGAAACTGCATATATTTTCAACAGCTTTTCATTCCTTATCCATGGCTTTATGGTAGCATTAATGGCCGCTGGGTTCTGTATGCTGGAAGCTGGCCTTGTCCGCTCTAAAAATGCGACTGTTCAGTCCACTAAAAATATCGCGCTATATTCTATTGCAGGCCTAATGTATGCACTTGTTGGTTATAATGTGATGTATATGGATGTGGGTAGCTATATGGGAACATTTGCCCTGTGGAACCCATCAGAGCCATCCGTCGATGATGGGTATTCATCTGGTTCTGACTGGTTCTTCCAAATGGTATTTGTCGCAACTGCTGCCTCAATAGTATCTGGCGCTGTTGCTGAACGTGTGAAATTAACATCATTTCTCATTTTTGTTGTTATTCTAACGGCGCTCATATATCCGATTCAAGGAAGTTGGTCATGGGGTGGTGGTTATCTATCAGAAGCTGGTTTCCTTGACTTTGCTGGTTCTACTATCGTGCACTCTGTTGGCGGTTGGGCTGCATTAACAGGCGCTATCATTATCGGAGCGCGTTCAGGCAAATATGCAGATGACGGTTCTGTAAAACCAATGCCTGGCTCTAACCTGCCTCTTGCCACAATTGGAACATTCATGCTTTGGTTTGGCTGGTTCGGATTTAACGGTGGCTCACAGCTCGCAATGGGCTCGGCTGCGGATGTAGACGCAATCAGTAACATCTATATAAATACAAACCTTGCAGCAGCTGCAGGTGTGGTCGTTGCGATTATAGGAACAAGTATTCTATACGGTAAAGTTGATTTAACCATGGCGTTAAATGGCGCGCTTGGCGGACTTGTGGCTATCACAGCAGAACCACTAGCGCCAACACCGCTCCTAGCAATCTTTATTGGTGGTATCGGAAGTTTGCTTGTTATTCTAACAGTGCCATTACTTGACCGTTTGAAAATTGATGATGTCGTTGGTGCCATTCCAGTTCACCTGGTTGCTGGTATCTGGGGTACATTAGCAGTTGTTCTCTCAAACTCAGATGCAAATCTAGGTGCACAATTCCTTGGCGTTATCTGTGTGGGTGCATTTGTTATAGTAACCTCATCAATCGCATGGTACGCTATTAAGATGGTGATGGGTGTTCGCGCAGACGAGCAAGCTGAAATGGATGGTTTGGATAAGGCAGAGTGCGGTTTAGAGGCCTACCCTGAATTCTCTAAGTAACTTTACACTATCTTAACAGACGATATAAATGGCTCTTCCAATTAGGAAGGGCCATTTTTTGATCAGCTTAATATTTCCTGTTTTAGAGAACAAATGCCTTTTGATACAGCTATCATGTTTCTTATTTTCTGGAAAAATTAGGGCTAGTTAGGGTATTATATATTAGCAGCCATCATGCCCACACTAACCACCCTAATAGGAGATAGACTTTTCTAATGCAAAATCAGTTTTCAGATTTTCGAAGCGATACCGTAACTACCCCTTCAGCAGAGATGCGTCAGGTAATGAGTGAGGCAGATGTTGGAGATGATGATTACAGAGATGACCCAACGGTCAAAAGATTAGAAGAAAAAGTAGCTGATCTGTTTGAAAAGCCTGCGGCTCTTTTTCTTCCATCTGGTACTCAGTCAAATCTGATTGCAATTTTAACCCATTGTCAACGAGGCGAAGAAATAATTACAGGCAAAGGTTATCATATACATGCATGGGAAGGAGGCGGTGCAAGTGCGCTTGGCGGCGTTATTGTTAATCCGCTAACCACCAATGAAACTGGCGAGATAAATCAGGATGAGTTGAGTGTATCCATAAAGAAAGGTAGCGGACATGAGCCGTCTACCAAATTATTATCTCTGGAAAACACCTATTGCGGCATGGTGCAACCAGTTGAAAAACTGGACATTCTAACGTACATAGCGCGCAAAGCAAATATATCAACTCATTTGGACGGAGCTAGACTTGCGAATGCGGTGATAAAAACAGGAAATAGTTTTGCATCTTACGGTAGGTTGTTCGACACAGTTTCGTTCTGTTTATCAAAAGGATTAGGCGCACCTGTTGGCTCAGTGCTAGTTGGGGGACCTGATTTTATTGAAAGGGCGCGTCGTCAGCGAAAACAGCTTGGCGGGGGGATGCGCCAGTCTGGGATTTTAGCAGCTGCTGGTTTATATGCACTTGAACATAATTTAAACAGGCTAAATACAGACCATCACAATGCGTCTGTTCTGGCGCAAAAACTATCTCAGAATTCTGTGTTCCATGTGCGTCATAATCTTACCCACACAAATATTGTCTATGCGGATATAGAGCCAGATAAAGCTGAATCTATGCATGCTCATTTGGCTAGTAATCATATAAAAGTTAATTCTGCTGAAGCTGTGATCATTGAAGGTAAAATTTGGTTCAGATTTCGTTTTGTTACCCATCTAAATATTGATGATGAAGATATTAATCGGCTTATTGATTGCAGCAACATCTTTGATGGGTAAATTCTACTATAGTTTATAGAGTTTAAAGAGAAAAATTTAATGCCTGATGAAGCTCAAAAACTTGTTTCTGACTTTGGTTTAACGCCAAAGGTTGAGGATGCTATTCTTGCGGCGTTAAAGGAGCAAAATACGCCCAAGATAACGTCTCTTATCATGCCGATGCATCCATCTGATCAGGCGCAGATACTAAATCGGACATCTCATAGTCAATGTGAAGAGCTTTTGAGATTGGTCGGGGAAAAACTAGACCCGGAGGCAATCACATTCTTGGATGATGAAGTCCGTCAGCAAGCCTTCGATGTATTAGGATCTGATATTTATGCGCGGTTGCTACCGTCACTTGATTCTGATGATATGGCTCATATTGCGGCTGAGTTAAAGCCAGATGACCTAGAGCATGTGCTTGAGGCAATGCCACTGGAAAACAGGGTGGAGGTTAAACAGGCACTCTCATACCCTGATGAGACTGCAGGCAGAATGATGCAGCGCGAGAAAATCGCGGTTCCGCCTTTCTGGGATGTTCGTCAAACGATTGATTATGTGCGCTCACTCTCTTTTGATAAGGAGGATTTCTATAGCGTTATTATTACAGATCCCAATTACCATCCAATTGGTGAGGTTAGGTTTGATAAGTTAATCCGTGCTGATTTGAATAAAAAAATCTCAGAAATGATGGAAATAGATATGCATCTTATCCCTGCGATGATTGATCAGGAGGATGTTGCAAATTTGTTTAGAAGATATGCGATGGTATCAGCTTGCGTGGTGGATGAAGATGGAATGCTTCTTGGAATTATAACGATTGATGATGTGGTTCATATTATTGATGAAGAGGCAGAAGAAGATTTGATGGCGCTTGCAGGTGTTTCGGATTCAAGCTTGCGATTATCTATTGTGCAAATGTTTAAAGGCCGCTCACGCTGGCTACTTGCAAATCTTGGAACGGCCATTATCGCATCAATGGTAATTGGTATTTTTGATTCTACCCTCAATCAGCTAATAGCTTTGGCGATATTAATGCCCATTGTTGCCTCTATGGGCGGAAATGCTGGAACGCAAACTGTTACAGTTGTTGTTAGAGCGATTGCACTTAACGGATTAACGCCAAAGCTTATCTGGCCATTTGCATTAAAAGAGGTGGCTGTTGGATTTTTAAACGGTATTATTTTCGCTGCATTATCGGCAATTATCGTTATAATTTGGTTTGCAGATATCTATATTGCGGCTGTTATTGCTGTTGCCATGATTATTAATCTTTCGGTTGCTGCTTTATCAGGGGTTTTAATACCCTACGGATTACATAGAATCGGGATAGACCCTGCCATTTCCTCAACTGTATTTTTAACAACCCTTACAGACATTGTTGGTTTCTTTGTCTTTTTAGGGCTTGCAGCCTGGTTCCTAATCTAGCACAAACACATTCACAATATTGTAAAAACGATAGCTAAACATGACCGTTCATCTTAAAAAATTATCTGTAGGCTCCGAAACGTTAGATTCTCTTATTATCAGACAAAAACAGGTTTTAGACGCTGGCAGAACGTTGCTTCATCCCACAAGAAACTGGCCAAGAAGAAAAGATGAGCTGCTTGATGGTGGTAGTTTATATTGGATTATCAAAGGCCAGATGGTAGCACGCCAGCTTATAACAGAGTTCGTCGAGATATCCCAGCCAGATGGCAAACCAAGATGTGGCATTGTATTAGCTCCTGGATTAATTCCAGTCTGGCCCAGAAAAGTCAGAATTTTTCAGGGATGGCGATATTTAGAGGAAACGGATGTGCCAGCTGATATGCCAATCGATGATACAGATGAGACACCCTTGCCTATCTCGCTTGCCAAAGAGCTCAGAGAGCTTGGACTTTTGTAAGATAAAGCAGGCATCACTGCGTTATTATCTCTAACTTATGTCTTATGGAAAATAGGGGTTATCTTCTAGCGGGTCTGCTTCTGCCAGAGCATCTAGGCTATTATCAATCCATTCTGTCTCAGGATTTAGCGATACCGCAGTTGCAGTTGATGTGTCTGGTAGCAAGACAAGAGGGCCTTGTGCTTCGGCAGGAATTGCTGGGCGGACTGTCATTCTATATCCAACGAATATAGCCAATCCTAAATGAATAAATCCTATTAAACTAAAATAAGCCCAATTACCAAATATATCCATCGAGGCCGCCACCAATGGAGCGCCAATTACAGCGCCAATCCCATTTACCATAACCAGAGAAGATGAAGTGCTAACCATTTGCGATGGTGATTGATAGTCATTAGCGTGGGCGATAAAAAGCGAATAAAGGGTAAGGGACGTACCCCCAAATAGTGTCATTAAGGATAGAATTAGGAAAAACTCGCTATCTCCTAAAATACTAAGCCAAAAGGCAAAGATGCCTGCGATTATGCTGATCCCAAGAATAACAACACGTCTGTCAAACCTGTCTGAAATCCGGCCGATAGGGTATTGAAGACATAAAATTCCAACAGTTGCGCTTGCCATAAACAGAGATGTCTGAGAGGTAGACAGACCAATACTTTTTGCATAGATAGCCCCTACACCAAACAGCATTGCTATAACAATTCCATGCATGAATAATCCAATTAGAGCCAAGGGCGAAATCTGGATCAATCTTCTAAGAGATACCAATTCGGGCGCTTCAAATTCGGGCGCCTTTGCAGCAGTTATCAAAACAGGTACAACAGCTAAAGATACCAATACCGATGCAATCAGAAAGAGATCTATAGAGATGCCGTCATCAACGCCGCTAATTAATTGACCCGCACCAAGGCCAGCCATTGTTATTATCATATAAATTGATAATATCTGACCTCTTGTCTCATTCGTTGCTTTTTCGTTTAACCAGCTTTCCACTACAATATACATTCCAGCATAACAAAAGCCTGTGATAAATCTCAATACAGACCAAGCAAGTGGGTTTTCAAGAAGTACATGTAGTAACACGCTTGCAGATGCAATCGCAGCAAGTGCGCCAAAGGTTCTTACATGGCCTACCTCCGACAAAGTTCTTGGAACAATAATAGACCCGATAAATATCCCCATAAAATACCCTGCCATCATTATGCCAGTTAGCAAATTACTATAGCCAGCAGCAGATGCGCGAAGACCAATAAGAATAAGCTGAATACCGTTTCCGATCATAATTAATGCAAGACCGAAAAATAAGGGCCAAGTTGATATGAGAGAACGTATCATCAATTTTTCTTCCAAGTCTTAGATAGACTTAATGATGTAAGTAAAAAAACGCTTGAATTCGGCACAATATTTTATCGCTCTTTTGAACGGAAATAACCGGTACAATTCTTTGCAGCGACATACTCTCTTATTTGCGTCATCAATCTGTCGTTTATCAGATATCAAACGTAATGCCTCTAACGCGACGTGCTGACTTTGCTTCTAAAGCTGAATATTTTAAGAATATTTTTCAGATTTAGAGTGTAATAAGATTGTAAGAATTTTGCTAATTTGGTTCGTATCATTGTCAATTTGTGCCTTTAATAATGTATCTGAATCATATCCTAATTGGATGGCAATAAAATAAATGAGCTGTTCTGGAAGTGTGCTACTATTATAAGAAATTAGCCGTGTTGAGAGTTGTTGAATAAGCTGTTCTAGTCGAGATTGAATTTGGTTTAGCCTGTTAGATATGGCAGGATATTCTTTATCCAAATTTCTGATTATATAAAGTGCTATTGAGCAATCAAGTAATCCGCCATGGCGTTGTTTTAAATTCCAAAAATTGTAAGTTTCTCCTTTTCTTCTATCTTGGATTGCAGCAAAGGCAGATGATAATTCTGCAGGTTTAAAGCTTTGCGTTCGCAGAATCTCCAACTTTGCCGAAAGATGTTTAGAAAAAGGAGAGCCATTAAGCACTGTGCGAGCATCTCTTAAGGCAACAAATTCCCATATCCAAGCTTCCCGGT
>JAACDT010000043.1 GCA_009936885.1 Alphaproteobacteria bacterium | reverse complement strand
GGGCTGTTGATACTGCAATTATAACACATGGACATGCTGACCATGCCCGCGCTGGTCATGGTCATGTTATTGCAACACCAGAAACCCTTGCCATAATGTCTGCGCGATTTGGCGCTAACTTTGCAGGTCAGCAAACAGCGCTTCCCTATAATCAGCAATTGATGCTAGGGGATGTAAGCGTGAAATTAATTCCCGCTGGTCATGTGCTTGGCTCTGCTCAGATTGTGCTTGTATATGCCAATACAAAGATAATTGCAGCTGGAGACTATAAAAGACGTAGTGACCCCACTTGCCGTCCCTTTCAGGTCGAGCAATGTGATGTATTTATTACAGAAGCTACTTTTGGATTGCCTGTTTTTGCGCATCCAGAGCCAGAGACGCAAATTAAAAAATTACTGGAGGTGCAGCATTTGTTTCCCGAGCGCTCAATTATAATTGGGGCCTATTCTCTTGGGAAAGCACAGCGCTTAATCGCTTTATTGCGCGAGGCTGGGTACGATGAGACGATTTTCATTCATGGCGCGATGAAAAAACTATGTGATTTATATATATCATTTGGAATTGAGCTTGGAAGTTTGCAGACAACACCAATTGGCAAAATAGATAACCAACAAATCTCACTTGCCAATAAGTTTATATTGGCACCACCCTCAGCAATGGGAACAAAATGGGCGCAGAGATTAAGCGACCCTCTTGTAGTTTATGCCTCAGGCTGGATGCAGGTAAGACAACGTGCAAAACAAGGTGGTGTTGAGCTCCCTCTCGTGATATCTGATCATGCTGATTGGAATGATATATTACGCACCATAAAAGAGGTAAACGCATCTGAGATTTGGGTAACACATGGCAGAGAGGATGCCCTTATTCATGCCTGTTCTCAGATGGGTTTATCTGCCAAGGCGCTCTCCCTTATCGGATATGAGGATGAGAGCGAATGAGGGTTTTTGCCAATTTACTTCAGTCATTGCTATATGCCCCTCAACGTTTGATAAAACAGGCCTATCTAGTCGAGTTTATAAGAAATACGCCTGATCATGATAGAGGATATGCACTATCTGCCCTCACCGGGGAGTTATCTATTCAAGGCGTGAAAGCAGGTCTTATTCGCCAGATTGCCTATGAGAGATGCGATAGCGTTTTATTTGATTTATCCTATGATTTTGTGGGTGATTTGGCAGAAACTGTTGCACTTATCTGGCCGCAGAATGAAGAAGTTAACGCAGAAATAAGCGTAAGTGAAATCATCACCAAACTTAAGACGGTATCGAGACTAGATGCTAATATATTATTAAAAAAATGGCTTGATCAAATGCCTGAAGCCCAAAGATGGGCCTTATTAAAGTTACTGACAGGCGGGTTAAGGGTTGGGGTTTCAGCTCGTATGGTTCGGCTTGCATTAGCACAAGCCTATCAAACTGATGTCAATGATATAGAGCAGATTTGGCCCTAGATTGAGCCTCCTTACATAGAACTTTTTAACTGGTTAGAAGGAAGTGCAGACAAGCCAGATGCAGCAGGACGAGCGGTGTTCCGTCCAATGATGCTTGCGCACCCGCTTTTGGAGCCTGAAATAGAGCGATTGGATTTTACCTCATTTCAGGCAGAGTGGAAGTGGGATGGTGCTCGAATTCAATTGGTATCTGGAACCGACGGGGTGCGCCTGTTTTCAAGGTCAGGAGATGATATATCAAGCACCTTTCCTGAAATCGCAAAACCTCTTTCATGGAAGGGGGTGATTGATGGCGAATTGCTAGCAGGCACCCCAGACCAGCTCGGAAGTTTCCAGCAATTACAGCTAAGACTTAACCGCAAAAAACCATCCTATAAATTAATGTCAGACAACCCCGTTTTTGTGAGAGTTTATGATATCCTTATCGACGGGGATAGCGATCTGCGAGAAAATAGCCTAGAGCACCGAAGGGCGCTTCTAGAAGCTCAGATGAAATCTGGACTTAATGTAGCGTATCTTGATTTGTCTGAGATATTAGCAGAAGCCAGCTTTGCTAATTTACAGATTTGGCGCGAGCAATGCAGGGCTGGCGGCCTGATTGAAGGGGTGATGCTAAAAAATAAAACAAGTAGCTATCAGGCAGGGCGCATAAAAGGGAGTTGGTATAAATGGAAGCGGGATCCGCTAACAGCTGATTTGGTGATTTTATATGCTCAGAGAGGACATGGCAGGCGGTCCTCATTTTTTTCTGATTTCACTCTTGGTGCTTGGGCCGAAGACAGCAAGAGTAGAACCAATACTGGCACAGCTATTCTGCTGCCCGTTGCAAAAGCTTATTCTGGATTTAGTGACGATGAGCTTAAAATGCTAGATAAATTTGTAAGAGAACATATCGTCCAAAAATTTGGTCCAGTACGGGAAGTTGAAAAAACATTAGTGGTAGAAATAGCGTTTGATTCTGTTCAGCGTTCCAAACGTCATAAATCCGGCATTGCAACCAGATTTCCAAGATTTAAAGCAATTCGCTGGGATAAGCCTGCCAATGAAGCAAATTCGGTCTCTGACCTTATCGCAATGATAGATATCTAAACATAAAGCTAGGCGCGTGTTTGAGATTCCTTTTTATGACGCTTGCACCTCTCTGAGCAGTAAATCACATTCTCCCAGTCTTTTGACCATTTTTTGCGCCATATAAAGGGTTTCTCGCATATAGGACATTGCTTTTGAGGAAGCTCGGATTTCTTTCTCATTTTAGCCATTACACCGACACCTATATAAGCTACATAATGCTTTAAAGATTTTGATAGCGCTTCATTAAGATGGAATAGAATCACCTTGATAGCGCAATGTGCATTCGCCTGTAATTACTTGTGTAAATAAAGACTCTTTGCATTTAGTCCATGACATATCAGCCATTCCGCTCATATCTCGCCATATAAAGGCTAGTACAAACAAGCTCATTAATAGCACCAACAGCCATCTTAAATCCATTTTATCTCCTGTTTCTAAATAAGGTTCGTTTTCAAGAGTGGTTCTGCTTAGATAGATTTTTAATCTATCAATGCTTCATCCCAGTCTGTAATATGATCCAACAGGTCATCTTCATTTTCAAGATCTGTTTCAGGAATTACGCGTCCTGCAACTGAATTTCCAGTCTCATGGGTGCTGGTTTTGAGGCCTGTAATTAATGGATGCCAGTCTGGCAGGTCTAATCCATTATGAATAAGTTTATAAGAGCAACTATCTGGCATCCAGCTTAGCGGCGCCAAGTTTGATGGCGATAATATAATGCAATCAGGTACAATCGACTTGCGGTTTTCGTACTGGCTACATTGTGCTGTCGCGCAATCAAGTAATTTACAACTCACATCTGTATAAAATGTGTGTTCGGTATCTACATCCTGAAGTTTTAAAACACAGCATTTACCACACCCATCACATAATGATTCCCATTCTAGGTGGCTCATTTCCGATAGCGACTTTTCTCTCCAGAAAACAGACTTATCCATAATGTGAGTATCCTTCATTTTATGCAAAAATATATCCTGCCTAGATAATTTCTTTTGGTGTCGTGGCCGTTGTCCGTTTACGTGTCAGACCTATCACTATAAAATGTTTACATGACAAAACAACTCAAACAACCAGACTCATTGCCAGTTTACAGAATGCCAGAACCAGATGCAAAGATTACTGATGGTGTGCTTCGCTCTGGTACATTTGGGGATATTTATTTTTCCTCAGAAAATGGCCTTGCCGAGACACGACACGTATTTATTGATGGCACGAATTTAGAAAACCGAATTAAATCACACGCTCATCTGGGGATTGCAGAGACAGGTTTTGGTACCGGTTTAAATTTCCTTGCTGTATTAGATTTATTGGAAAAATCAGGTTCAGATTGCAGGATAGATTATATTAGTTTTGAAGCATATCCGTTAGATACAACTATCGCATTTGAGGCCAGAAAACCATTTGCAGAGTTACACAATAATAGCGCCAAATTAAAAGAAGTTTGGCCCGAGCGCTGGGCATGTGCGCATCATCGATTATTTCTTCAGGATAGAGTTCATTTGCACGTGCATTTTTCGGATGCGATTACGGCGATGAAGCAGCTTGATTTCAAGGCTGATGTCTGGTTTTTAGACGGGTTTTCACCTTCAAAAAATACAGAATTATGGTCTGAGGAACTTTTTTTGCAAATAGCACGATTATCTGCGCAAAACGCAATTATTTCAAGTTTTTCCGTTGCTGCATTGGTAAAAGAAGGACTAACAAAAGCAGGATTTAAGATTGAAAAGAAAAAGGGTTTTGGCAAGAAAAGAGAAATGCTGACAGGTCGGTATAACACTATTTCGGCAGCACCAAGAAATCTGAGTTCAGAAAAAAACGTTATTATTATTGGGGCAGGTATAGCAGGGGCTAGCATCGCACATGGCCTGCGCGCAACCAATATCCCGCATATTATTTTAGAAGCAGCAGATACTATTGCAAGCGGCTCATCAGGCAATCCAGTCGGGCTACAAACGCCTCAGCTAATGGCAGCACCGCATCCCTCCATGCAGATGTCACTTGCTTGTTTTTCCTATGCAAGGCAACTTGCTCTTACACAAGATGTTGTTTTAGATAAGGGGATTATCAGCCTGCATCATCCAGAGAAGCAAGGTATGCGGCAGAAAAAAATGGCGGATCAGGAATGGCCTGAAGATCTTGTAAAGGCGGCAAGTGCCCATCAGTTAACACAAAATACCAATCTTGAAATTCAAACAGAGGGCTCTATTCAGTCGGCAGGACAGCTAATAGACCCATCAAAGCTAACCTACCAGTTGCTTAATAAAAGTGAGGTTAAAACTGGTATAACCATAACAGCCCTGTCCAAAAAACAAGGCATTTGGAAGCTTAGAACGTCAAATGGAAGCATCCATAAGGCAACTGATATTGTTTTGGCTATGGGCTCAGGTCTGCCTCAATTTTTAGAGCAATTCAGCCTTCCCTCGCTGAAATTGCAAGTCACTTCCGGTCAGTTAAGCTTTCTTCCCAGCAATACAAAGCTAAGCACGCTTGAATGTAGTCTGCAGTATGGCGGCTACTTAACACCGATGATAGATGGCATACAGGCTTTAGGCGCAAGCTTTGATTTATCAGGCACAATGCAGCTCACGAAGAAAGCGCATCTACATAATGTAAGCCTACTGCCAACAGAATTACAAAAGCTTATGCCAGATAGCCTTGAATTAAAAGGTAGGGTCTCACGGCGTCTTGCAAGTCAGGATAGAGGGCCATTAATAGGCGACTGGCATGATACTATCCATCTGTTTAGTGCGCTTGGCTCGCGTGGGCTTACCAATGCCCCCTTATTAGGTTTGGTTCTAGCAAGAAAAATTGCAAATAGACCATCTGGATTAGATAGAGATATAATGCGCATTATCGATCCGCATCGGTTTTCAATAAGAGCTACAAGAACTAAAAATAGACGTTAATGTGACGCCGATTTTCTTTATGAAGATATGTAGTTTCGCGCCTTAACAAGCTCGCCATGATAGGGGCAATCATCGCGCATTAATGCAACGAACGCAGGTGCAATATCTTCTGGTGTTGGAAGTGTCAACGGGTCTTCACCAGGAAATGCTGCTGCTCTCATTCCTGTTCGTGTACCTCCAGGGTCAATCATATTGATTTTCATCGCTGTCTGCTCACTCTCAGCTGCCCATGCTCTGCCCATTGCCTCCACTCCTGCTTTGGAAACCGCATAGGCTCCCCAATAAGGGCGATGTCCAACTGCAGCAGCAGAAGACATTAGAATTACACGGCCAGCAGCAGAAGCGCGCAGCAATGCATCAAAATTTCGTATTTGATGCCAAACCGCGGTTAGATTTACATTTATGGTTTCGTCCCAAGCCTTTGGCTCTATATGAGGCATTGGTGACATCTGGCCAAGTTGACCTGCATTTGCAATAAATCCGTCAAGCCTTCCCCATTTATCGTGAATAGCCTTTGCTAATCTTGGAAGCGCTGGTAGATCTGTTGAATCAAGTTCAACAATTGTTGATTTGCTTCCGACATTTTTAATTTCATCATCAACCTCTTCTAATGCGCCAGTGGTTCGGCCTGTGATAATTAATTCAGCACCTGCGCTAGCGCATGCGATAGCAGCAGCGCGACCAATTCCGCGGCTTGCCCCCGTAAGCAATATAATTTTTCCGTTAAGAGGTTTATTATCTGTCATTATTTTTACTCCCTGAAATAAAATTCCGACTAGGTGCTATTGGGTAATCACCTGTAAAACAAGCATCACAATATTGCGGCGTGTCCTTATCACGGCTGTGCTCGCCCATAGCTCTGTACAATCCATCAATTGAAATAAAAGCAAGACTATCTGCTTCAATTTCGTCTCGAATTTCTTCCAAGCTATGCTGAGCCGCTATTAGATTTGCTTTATTAGGTGTATCTACCCCATAAAAACAAGGGTTTATTGTGGGTGGGCTTGCAATGCGCATATGCACTGATTTGGCACCTGCCTCACGCATCATTTTAACGATTTTACGAGAGGTCGTTCCCCTGACGATTGAATCATCTACTAAAATGATATCCTTGCCTGATATAATTTCTGAATTGGCATTATGCTTCATCATTACGCTAGAAGAGCGGGCATCTTGAGATGGCTGAATGAATGTTCTTCCAACATAGTGGTTGCGAATAATGCCAAATTCAAACTTAATTCCAGATTGCTGTGCATATCCAAGCGCTGCTGGAACGCCTGAATCAGGAACAGGGATCACTAAGTCAGCTGAAATATCGGATTCGCGCGCTAATTCTGCGCCTATCATTTTACGGGCATTATAAACAGACTTTTTCTCAATCACAGAATCTGGGCGAGAGAAATAGATATATTCAAAAATACAAAAGCGGCTTTTCACAATCTCTGAGATACGCAAAGATGTAACGCCATTTTGGTCAATCAAAACCATCTCACCAGGGTCGATATCTCTTATATAGCTGGCACCAATAATATCTAGGGCACAAGTCTCTGAGGTAAGAAGATAGGAATGATTGATTTTGCCCAAAATTAAGGGGCGCACCCCAAGCGGGTCTCGCACGCCGATTAGCATATCATCAATTAGGGCAACCAGCGCATATGCTCCTTCAATTTGAAGCAACGCTTCTTTTATACGCTCTTCAGGCTTGCTTCGCCTTGATCTGGCTACAAGATGGATTATGGCTTCTGTATCTGTGGTTGACTGAAACAGGCTGCCAGTATCAACAAGAGAGCGTCTAACGCGTTCTGCATTAGTAAGATTGCCATTATGGGCTATTGCAAACTCCCCAAAGGCAAGCTCTGTTAAAAAGGGCTGAATATTGCGAATCTCTGATTGTCCAGTAGTGGAATAGCGGTTATGGCCAATTGCGGCATGACCTGCTAATTCATCCATCTGCATAGAGGAGGCATTAAAGTTTTCACTGACGTGACCAAGTCCGCGCTTTGCATGAAATTGATTGCCATCAAAGGTAACCATGCCTGTGGCCTCTTGCCCTCGATGTTGAAGTGCGTGAAGGCCAAGTGCGGTTAGCAAATGCGCTTCAGAAGAGCCAAAAACGCCAAAAACGGCACATTCCTCTGATAATTTATCATCTAATGTATCATCCTCAAACGGATGCGTACTAATCTTACTCATCCTTAATCCACAGCTCTTTATTCAGTCAGCAGGACAGCTCATAGACCCATCAAAGCTAACCTATCAGTTGCTTGATAAAAGTGAGGTTAAAACGGGTATAACCATAACAGCCCTGTCCAAAAAACAAGGGATTTGGGAG
>JAACDT010000226.1 GCA_009936885.1 Alphaproteobacteria bacterium | reverse complement strand
CTTAGATGATACAACAATGCAAGGGGCGCAAGCACTATTAATTAATATCACTGGCGGAATGGATATGACGCTGTTTGAAGTTGATGAGGCTGCAAACCGCATTCGAAGAGAAGTGGATGAAGATGCCACAATTATTTTCGGCTCAGCATTTGATGAGAGACTAGAAGGCATTATAAGAGTATCTGTGGTTGCTACTGGATTTGAAGCAGCTGAGCAAACTGGCTCGCTTCCATCCTCGAATGGAAAAGCACCTGCCATGTCCAATATTAATAAGGTCTCCCCTATTCCAGGTTTGTTTTCTGCCGCCATTCCAGCTGAGCAGGTGACAGAGGCAAACAATATGGGGCGTTTTGCAGATAAGTTATCTCCTCCATTAGAGATGAAAGAGAGCGTATCAGAAAAAACAGAGTTATCAGATACAAAAACGCCCTCATCTACTTTGTTAGAGAATGATGAGCACTCAAAAGCATCCCCGCTAGCAAATCATAAAGGCGTTGAGAAAACAGATGCTTTGCCAGAGCAAATAAACGCAGCTGAGCAGAATTTGCCAAAGGCTTCATCCCCTGAGCTCTCGCCGCTTGGATTAATGAATGCACAAGCTACATCTGCCACCTTCTCAGAAAATGAAGCTAATAAAAGCCCTATTGCAGATGAAAAATTAGGCGCTTTGGAGGTAGAAGAAACAGAGAATACTGCCCAGCCAGTTTTTATTCCTGAGCCAACTGAACCAATGTCTCCAAATGCAAGCTTTGCACCTGCGCGACAGAAAACAGGTCTTATGGGCCGAATTTCCCAAATGTGGGGGGCATCAGCAGCTGAAGGGAGCGATTCACAAAAATCGAATCAATCCCCAACTGCCAATTCACTAGGAGGTAGCACACCGTCTCTCTCGCCGCTTTTAGCAAAGAGAGCTGATGAGGTTGGAACATATAATAGCGTAAAGGAGACCCCTAAAATTCTGGACTTGCCAACTATTTCTGGTGGTCAGGCAGCAATGGCGTTTCAAGAAATTCAAGAGCAAAAAGAACCTGATGAGCTGGATATTCCAGCATTCTTAAGACGCCAGGCAAATTAGAGCTCCTGCAACAATTTGTAACTAAACGTGATTTGTATATTACCCAGACACTAGCTATTTTGTCTGGGTATTATTATGTCTAAAGGTTTTAAATTGAATTACTTACAATCTACGATAATAGAGCCCTTTTCCTTATCTGGGGTTGGCGTTCATACTGGGCGTGCAATAACAGCAAGAATTGAACCCTCTGAAACAAATTCAGGAATTTGTTTCTGGCGCGAGGATATTCACGAACAGAATAATAAAATCCAAGCGCACATAAATAATACCGTTATTGCACTGTTATGTACCCGAATAGAAAATAGTGATGGGGTTGGGATTAACACGATAGAGCATTTCATGTCAGCTCTATTCGCAATGGGAATCGATAATGCCAATATCTATGTTGACGGTCCTGAAATGCCTATCCTTGATGGCAGCTCAGAGCTTATTGTAAAAGCACTCCTTAAAGCAGGACAAAGGCAGCAAAAATATCCCGCAAGCTATCTTAAAATTCTAAAAGAAGTGAGCATTATTAGCGAAAATGGTGCATGGGCGCGCATCAATCCATCCTCTAATTTAGAGTTATCCCTTCATATAGACTTTCCTGATCCCGGGATTGGACAGCAAAAAATTGACTATTCTGTTACAACGTCAAGCTATATTGAAACTATTTCTCGTGCACGGACATTCTGTATGTTGCGTGACGTTGAAAATATGCAACATGCAGGGCTTGCCAAAGGCGGTACACTTGAAAATGCAGTTGTCGTAGATAACGGAAAAATCCTGAATGAGGGCGGTTTGCGTATGATAGATGAATGCGTGCGTCATAAAGCGTTAGATTGTTTGGGCGACTTATTTCTTACTGGTATGCCTATTTTTGGAAAAATTGAGGCGTTTAAACCCGGGCATGCATTAACCTTAAAATTGTTGCATACGCTCATGGCTGATAAGTCAGCCTATGTTGTTAAAACAATTTCAGAGGATGTTTCACCAGCACGCGGTTTTGTTAATCTGCCAAAATCTGCTGCGGCAATCCCTGCTTAATTACCAAAAAACCTTACCTGTTAATTATCAAAAACCCTTTCCTGAACTTAAAGTGTCTAGCCGTATTACCTGCGAGGTGGTATTATATTACAATGGTGGATAATCAAATTTCACCATAGACCCTATGACTAT
>JAACDT010000225.1 GCA_009936885.1 Alphaproteobacteria bacterium | reverse complement strand
TATAAATCCTTTGGAAAAACAGAGGTCATACAGAATGTCAACTTGGGGATCGAAAAAGGGGAGTTTGTTGTATTTGTGGGTCCTTCAGGATGCGGTAAATCAACGCTACTTCGGCTAATTGCTGGCCTTGAAACACTCTCAAGTGGCGAGATTGATATAGCGGATAAATCGGTAACAGATTTGCCGCCGTCAAAACGTGGAATAGCGATGGTATTTCAATCCTATGCGCTTTATCCTCATATGACTGTTTTTAATAACATGGCGTTCTCCCTAAATCTTCAGGGTATGACAAAATCTGAGGTCAAAGACCGTGTGGATAGAGCGGCTAAGATTTTGCAGATGGAGCATCTTTTGGAACGCAGGCCAGCTGCTTTATCAGGCGGTCAGCGTCAACGTGTTGCAATTGGGCGAGCCATCGTTCGTAATCCAGAGGTGTTTTTATTTGATGAGCCATTATCCAATTTAGACGCTGCATTAAGGCATGATACCAGAGTTGAGATAGCAAAACTTCATCATCATCTTGGCGCAACTACCATTTATGTAACCCATGACCAGATAGAGGCGATGACACTCGCAGACAAGATAGTAGTATTAAAAGATGGAGAGGTCATGCAAATAGGCGCTCCGATGGACTTGTTTAATCATCCTGCCAATGAGTTTGTCGCGGGCTTTTTAGGGTCGCCAAAAATGAATTTCTTTGATGGTACAATAACGAATGTGGGCAAAGATATAGGCAAAGCAGATTTTAGAGGGGATAGCCTTGATCTTAAAAATATAAAGCTAGTTTCTTCTCAAAAAGGTAAATCAGACGAAGTTCGACTTGGTATTAGGCCGCAACATCTGCAGATTGATCCGAAAGGCATCTTAAAAGGTCAGATTACACTAATTGAAAAATTGGGAATTGAAACAATAGTTGAGCTTATTACAGTAGAGAAAAAACTTCCATTTCGCTTTGTAACCAATGAAACCCCGGAAATAACGGTTGGTCAAGAAATCAATTTTAGCTTTGATGCCTCTAAAGCGCATCTTTTTTAGTTCCTAAAAAGCATGTCCTTATCACTTGATACACATATTCAAAGATTACCGAATGATTTCTTATTTGGTGTTGCTACATCCTCTTACCAGATTGAAGGCTCTGACTTTGGAAATTGTGGTTTGTCGCACTGGGATGAATTTGCAAAACAATCTGGCCGTGTTTTTAACAATGATGACGGTTCTATTGCCTGTGACCATTATCATCTTTGGGAATCAGATTTAGATTTGGTGCGTGATGCTGGCTTTAAAGCCTATCGTTTTTCGTTTTCATGGCCACGGCTTCTCCCGGAGAATGCAAAGACAGTAAATCCAGATGGAATAGCATTCTATGACAGATTAATCGACGGTATGTTAGAGAGAGGCATTCAGCCATTTGCGACCTTATATCACTGGGATCTACCCGCAAGGTATGCCCAAAAAGGTGGCTGGCAGATGCGTGATACTGCAAACTATTTTGCAGATTATACAGATTTAGTAATGCGCCATTTTGGCGATAGGCTTTTCTCAATAGCACCTATTAACGAGCCTTGGTGTGTGTCTTGGCTAAGTCATTATTGGGGGCACCACGCGCCGGGAGTTCAATCTATTTCTGCTGCCGCAAGATCCATGCATTATATCCAGTTAGCACATGGTCTTTCTATTCAGGTTATGCGCTCACATAACCATAACTATCTTGGTTGTGTTTTGAATAAAGAATATGCAGTCCCATTTGATTATACAGAAGAGGCTGCAAATTCAACCCATCTATTTGATGGTATTTATAATCGATGGTTTGATGAGTCTATTTTTAACGGGACATATCCTGAAGAGGTATTAACTTTATTTGACGGTCATATGCCAGATAACTATAGCAATGATATGGCAATAATTATGGAGCCTCTTGATTGGGTGGGTACTAATTATTATACGCGCTCTTTGATACAACCAGATAAATCAGAGCCTAATATAGGATTTAAATGCGTAAGAGGCAACTTGCCCAAGACAGATATGGGCTGGGAGATAGCGCCAGAGGGGCTAACACATTTTATCAAACGTACAACAAATTACGCCCCTGATTTGCCTCATTATATAACTGAAAATGGAATGGCTGCAGCAGATGATATTCGGCAAGGCAATTTTCAGGATTTGGACAGAATTGATTATTTCAACAGCCATCTTGAACGAATAGCTGATTTAAAAGCGCAAGGGGTTCATCTTGCGGGTTATTTTGCATGGTCTCTTCTGGATAATTATGAATGGGCGTTTGGATATGCCAAGCGATTTGGTGTCGTTCATGTTGATTTTAGTACCCAGAAAAGAACTCCTAAATCTAGTTATCTTGCTTGGCAAAATGCCCTTGCTAATCGACCGTAACAGTTGGATGAGTGTATCTAGATTTTCCAAAGACTGGGTGATGGTTGCGAGTGCTTTTATTTTAAGTGGAAGCACTTTTGGGATATGGGCATCTCGAATCCCTGCTTTTGTTATTCGATTTGAGTTGAGCCCTGCAGCATTAGGCGGGTTTTTATTTATTCTGGCATTCGGGGCTATTCTCTCATTTCCGTGTTCTGGGTATCTCTCCGACAGATTTGGCGCGGTTACCATATCCAAGATACTGGCTTTTTCCTGCCTGACTGTTTTTGTATGTTTGCCGCTGGCCAGTAATATACTTTTTTTTGGGCTATTCCTGTTTTTATTCGGGATGTTTAATGGCGGGATTGATATCGCGATGAATGTTTGGGCAAGCGAAGTTCAAAAGCGATATAAAAAACAAGTTTTATCATCCTTCCATGCAATGTTTAGTCTTGGAGCTGGTATGGGCGCTATTTTAGGATTTAGCGCTGCTTCAAAAGGAATGTCTATTCAGGCAAATTTTTATCTAGGAGCATTTTTCTTAATTCCCATATTGGGGATTATTTTAATGAGTGGGTGGCGCTCAGAAATTAAACAGTCAGAAGCATTTTTTAGCCAATTTGCAATCCCAAAAAAATCACTGATGGCTGTTGGCCTTATTGCCTTTTGCTCTTCTCTTGGAGAAGGCGGCGTTGCAGATTGGAGTGCTTTGTATTTAGTGCTGGTAACCCAAGCAAGTCAGGCAGATGCCGCCCTTGGATTTGCTATATTCTCGCTAGCAATGGTGATGTTTCGCCTGATGGGTGATAGAATCATCGCATTATTAGGCAAGGTATCAACAGGAAGAGCATCTGCGCTCACTGCTTTTTTGGGCGCAGCCCTTGTGTTATCGTCTGGTTATTATCCTGTTATATTGTGCGGTCTCGCTCTTATGGGTGCGGGTTATGCTATTTTAATTCCAGTTTGTTTTAGCAGAGCAGCTGAAGAACCTTCAGTGTCGCCAGGGGCAGCAATTGCAAGCGTTTCTACACTTGGATATAGTGGATTTCTGCTTGGCCCACCAGTACTAGGCCTTGTTGCCGAATATACATCTATGGCCTCTGTTTTTGTTATATTAATGCTATTAACAGCTATTATATTTGCAGCATCAAAACAATTAGCGCCACCAAGCTCAAAATGATACCCATTTTTGAAACCGCGTTATGCTATCACTAGTAAATGCAATTTATGAAACAGATAATCGTGTTTTCATAACAGATTGATACCAGCCAGAAGTTAAATTTCGGCGGGTAGAAGGCACCATATTTGAATGGAAGCGTCTATCAAGATTCCATGATAACGCAGTATCCTCAATAGCACTAAATCTGCCATCTGCTACTCCAGCTAACATCGCTGCGCCAAGGGCGGTTGTTTCTAATTGCGAGGGACGTTCAACCGTAATATCTATAATGTCTGATAAAAATTGCATTAGCCAATTATTGGCGGCCATTCCGCCATCGACTTTCAGATTAGTGGGGCTCACGCCATCTTGTGCCATAGCGGATATTAAATCATTTGTCTGATAAGCAACTGCTTCAAGTGCCGCTCTTATAAAATGCTCTGGGCCTGTATCTCTGGTAATTCCATAAATTGCCCCTCTTGCGTCAGGTGACCAGTAAGGTGCGCCTAGTCCGGTAAATGCGGGAACCATATAAAGACCATGATTGCTTTTAAGCTCAGACACAATTTTTTCAGACTGCCTTGCATCATCTAGTAGGCCAATCCCATCGCGAAGCCATTGGACAACAGCGCCAGCAATACAAATCGAGCCTTCCATTGCATAAGTTTGCTTCTGATTAATTTGCAATCCAATGGTTGTTAATAACCGATTTGATGATTTTACGATTTTCTCTCCCGTATTTAAAATAACAAAGCAACCAGTGCCGAAAGTAGCTTTAACAGTGCCTGGATAAAAGCAGGCTTGACCAACAGCCGCACTTTGCTGATCTCCAATAGCTGATAAAATAGGCAGCTGTTTTGTAAGGCCTACTTTTGCGCTTCCTAAATTTCCAGCGCAATCTGTGATTTCTGGAAGGACAGCCATGGGCACATTAAATAACGCACATAATTTTTTGTCCCATTTTGCTGTTTTTATGTTTAAGAGGCTTGTTCGAGAAGCGTTTGTTGCATCGCTGATATGCCGCTTACCATTAGTAAGACGCCATATTAAAAATGTCTCAATAGTGCCAAATGCAAGCTCACCTTTTTCAGCGCGTGCTCTTGCGCCGTCTACATTATCAAGAATCCAAGCAATTTTTGAAGCGCTAAAATAAGGATCGATAACAAGACCTGCTTTATCCGCTATTTCGTCCTCACGCCCATTTGCAATAAGCGCCTGACATTGTTTGGAGGTGCGCCTATCTTGCCAAACAATGGCCCTATAAATAGGCGTGCCTGATTTGCGATCCCAAATTAGGGTTGTTTCGCGCTGATTGGTTATGCCAATTCCAACAACATTAGCACCAGCTTTTTCGGCCTCCAAGAGAGCCTGATTGGCAACGCTACAAACGGAATCCCAGATTTCATCCCCATCATGTTCAACCCATCCAGAATTTGGGAAGTACTGAGTAAATTCTTTTTGTGCGTGAGCAATAATGTCACCAGTATCAAGATTAAAAACAATCGCTCTGCTGCTTGTAGTTCCTTGATCAATCGAAAGATAAACTCTGCTCATCGTCTCAGTTCTCCTAAAATGAACGCATTTCTGTTACTAATTCATCTGATAGTAATAAATGCTGCTTAATTATTATAGTAAGACACATACCATTTTACGAAATTTTCTACCCCTTGCTCTACAGACGTGTTTGGCTTAAATCCAGTCCAATTTTCTAGCTTTGTTGTGTCCGCAGCAGTTGCTAATACATCTCCTGGTTGGACAGGAATAAAGTTCTTTTCAGCCGTTCTGCCTAATGCTTTTTCAAGCGCAGAAATATAATCCATCAGCGGTGTCGGACTTCCATTACCGATATTATAAATACGCCACGGGCTATTACTCGTGCTGGCATCTGGCTTGTAGGTATTATAATCAGCATTAGCGGTCGCAGGGGTTTCAACTAGGCGGTTAATAGCCTGAACCACGTCATCAATATAGGTGAAATCTCGTATCATCTTGCCGTGATTATAAATATCGATTGGTTTGTTCTCAAGAATGGCTTTGGTAAATAAGAACAGTGCCATATCGGGGCGCCCCCATGGACCATAGACAGTAAAAAACCGAAGTCCGGTGGTTGGAAGCTGGAATAAATGACTATAGCTGTGAGCCATTACTTCATTGGCTTTTTTTGTTGCACCATATAATGATACTGGATGATCTGTGTTATGTGTTTCTTTAAATGGTTTCTCGTCATTTGAGCCATAAATTGAGGATGAACTAGCATAGATAAGATGCGATATTTCCTGTTGTCTGCATGCTTCAAGTATATTTAAAAAGCCAGTAAGATTACTATTTGCGTAGGCGTCTGGGTCAATCAGGCTATATCTCACGCCTGCTTGCGCTGCAAGATTAATGACACAGTCTGCTCGTACCTCAGCAAAAATCTCCATGATCGCTTCTTTGTCAGCGATATCCTGCTTATAGAACGTGAAATCCTCAAACTGTGTTAGGCATTCTAGTCTTTTCTGCTTTAGGGTTTGATCATAATAAGCATTAAGATTATCGAGACCAGTTATGCTATGTCCGCTATCGAGTAAATTTTTGCAAACATGCATTCCGATAAAACCAGCAGCTCCCGTAATGATAATGTTCATATTAGCCCTTTATCTGGTAAAAACTGTTTTATCCTTACAATAATAGACACCTAATTCCAATTTTTATCTTGTATGAGGTGGAGGATGTACCTTGAATCTGCCAAGAAAATCTATACGAGTATTAGGGGCTGTGATTTCGAAAATAGTTAAAATAATCGATTTATCGTTGAAATAGGATCATAAAAATGACAGGTTGCCTTTAGAAACCTGTTAATAAACCCTCTAAATCGAGATTAGCTATGATCCATGTAATCGGAGACATTATCCTTGATTGTTACATAAATGGAAGCGTCGAAAGGGTTTCCCCAGAAGCGCCAGTGCCAATTGTTAATATACGCTCCCAAGAAAACAGGCTTGGCGGTGCTGGTAATGTTGCAAGTGTATTATCTGATTTTAAAACAAAGGTAAAAGTCTGGACAAGCTTTGCTTCTGATGACGCTGGCGAGACAATTAAAAGGCTACTTCTAAATCGACAGATTGACGTCCATAATTTTCAAACATCTGAAATATCTACTCGCAAAACGCGTATTCTGGCTGGGGGTCAGCAGGTAGTAAGAATTGATGAAGAAAAAAAATCTTTACCTATTAGCAATGATGCTCTTACATCCATAGTATCACAGATCAATCCGAGGGATCAGGTCATTATAAGTGATTATGACAAGGGCTTGCTGCCATTTCTGGGTGATTTTTTATATGCGTTAAAGCAAAAAAAAGTTGAAACCTATGTCGATCCGAAAGGGTCAGATTTTGGTAAATATAAAAATTGCTTTTTGATTAAACCAAATATTAAAGAGCTGAGACTTGCAACCTTAGAAAAACCAGATATGCACATAGATGCCAAGGTAGGATTGTCAATGCAGAATGCGGGCGCTGATGCATGTCTTCTTACCAAATCAGCTGACGGAATGTCACTATATAGCGCTGATAAAAAACAGGATTTTGGGATAATTTCTAGCGAAGTTTATGATGTTACAGGCGCTGGAGATACCGTAATTGCCGCTCTTGCTTTTGCGCGTAGCAAACAACTTAGTCTGACAGACTCAGCCTCTTTTTCCAATTATTGTGCCGCCTATGCCGTTACAAAAATCGGTTGTGCACAAATGGATATCCCTGAACTGACCAATATCATGTCACAAAATGAGGCATTTCTTAATATCCTGCATGACAGTATCAGACAGTAAAGGATAAGAGGGATGAAGAATGCGGATATTGTTGATTTTGCGCAATTAGATGGTCTGAAGAATCTGCTGGATTTGAAGAGTAGAATTGCGCCGCCGGCGGTGTTTACAAGCGGTGTTTTTGATTTGGTTCATGCAGGTCATCTTGAATATCTGCAGGCAGCAAGACAGCTTGGCGGCTCGTTATTGGTAGGCGTTAATTCCGATAATTCTGCTCGAAAGCTTGCAAAAGGACCCTCACGTCCATTTAACAATGCTAAAGACAGAGCAGAGCTTATTGCCAGTTTGAGATATGTTGAAGGTGTTATTATATTTGACGAAGATACCCCCCATCAGCTTCTAAAAGAGCTTCAGCCAGAAATTTTTGTAAAAGGTGGGGATTATTCGGAAGCATATTTAAGAAACACAGATTTAGTAGGCCTAGAGCATATTTCGCTCAAGATTATCCCGCTGAAAACACACTATTCTTCTTCTAATCTTATAGAAAAGATAGTAAGCGCTTATCGCAAAGAGACGCGATAAGGCCAATCGTGTGATATATGTTATTAATCTAATAATCCGCGCTCTGATAATTCTTCCATTGCTTCTGGTGAAAACTCAGCCTGCGGAGCATTTCCCCCAATTACAAACATCAGAATATGTTCTGTATCTGGCTCTCCAAAAGTAATATTCTCAAACCGCCTTTGCACGCCAGCTGGAAATGATACAACATCCAGCGGCTCAGCATCATAATATTCCACAACATCATCAATTTCCCAAGAACATCGCCATTTGCCTGTCATTGGAATAAAGGTCTCATTGGTATCATGATTATGCATCATAGGCCCTTTACCAGGTTTGGCTTTGCAATAGCCAAGATTAAAGCCTTCTGATATTTTAATGGCAGCTGACTCAGCTGCTTGCGCTCCAACTGGGGATGATGCAGCGGGATCCTGTTTTTCAGGTGGCTGAAAACCGATTACATTGAATAATGTGCGAATGCTATCAGGGTGATTACTATCTGGAAGCCCACCATCAAATCCCTTTAATTCTGAGAATCTAGCAACACGTGAATTCATTTGCTCTTTGGTAACACGAATAGTTTTTAAGGCCATATTATCCTCGCTTATATCTATTTTCTCATATATTTATTTTCTTACTGGATTCCCAAAACAGAACTAATCTTTATCTACAACCCCTTTTGAGAGTAGTGCCTGCGTTTTATCAGATGAATACCCAAGAAGTTCGTTTAACACATACTCTGTATCCTCGCCAAGGTTTGGGGCTGAATTTTTTGGTAATTCAGGTGCCTTTGATAGATGAATAGGGGTGCGTGCAAACACAGTGTCACCAACATCCTTATCTTTTATAGGCATAAGCATTCCACGTGCTTTGACATGGGGGTCATTAAATACTTCTTCTGCATTATATACAGGGCCAGTTGGCACACCTGCCGTATTGAGCATGTCAACCACTTCGTCTCTATCAAAGTTGGCAAGCCATCCTTCAATAATAGGTTGCAATGTATCTGCATTTGCAGCTCGCTCAGTACCGGTTTTTGTGTCTGGTGTATCTGCAAGCTCTGGGCGTCCCCTTACTTCGCATAAACGTGTCCAAATTCGATTATCAGGCACGTTTAGAGCGATATAACCATTTTTAGTTTTAAAAGCGCCACGTGGGAACACGTTTTTTAATATTCCGCGCTCCCCGATTTGTCCAGCTGCCGCGTAAGACGTTATCATAGCTTCATTCAAAGACAGCATATTATCAAACATCGCAGAATCAACAAACTGACCCTCTCCTGTTTGTGACCTCATGAATAATGCTTGCATAACGCCATAAGCTGTTGTTAGCCCGCTATATACATCTGCCATTCCGTAAATGGTCCAGGATGGTGGTTTATCTTTAAAGCCGACAAGGCTCATAATGCCGCTCATCGCTTCTGCAACAATGTCAAAAGTAGGACGTTTTGCATATGGGCCAAGATAGCCATCTAGTTGTCCAAAGCCAGAGATGGTTGCCCAAATAAGTCTTGGGTTATCGGCTTTTAAATCTTCATAGGAAAGACCGAGTTTTTTCATTGATCCAGGCCTAAGATTTTCAACAATAACATCTGCCGTCTTGGCAAGATCTTTGAAAATCTCTTGGCCTTCACTTGTTGAAACGTCCAGAGCAAGGCTTTTTTTATTTCGATTATATCCAAGGAAGCCAGCTGCCTTTTTAACGCCATCCTTTTCTATAAAAGGGGGCATTGAGCGTCTTGGGTCTCCCTGTTTTGGACGCTCGATTTGTATAACCTCTGCACCAGCATCAGCAAGTAACATGGTGCAATACGGGCCTGCCATATATTGCTCAAGGCCAATAACGCGAATGCCTTCTAAGGGTCTTTTAATCATCTCTCACCTATCCATTCTACCAAAGTGGAGCTGCCCATTCCTACACCAACGCATAATGTAGCCAGCCCATAAAAAGGCTTGTCTTTTGGCATATCAGCCGCGCGTCTTTCCATCTCATGCATTAATGAGACAAGAATTCTCGCGCCAGAACAACCAGTTGGATGACCAAGTGCAATAGCACCACCATTAACATTAGTCTTCTGAGGGTCTAATCCTAATTGTTTAATGCATCCAATCGCTTGGGCAGCAAATGCTTCATTTAGTTCAACAAGACCAATATCATCGATGCTTAAACCAAACCGCTTTAATAATTTCTGTGTTGCAGGTACTGGACCATACCCAAAATGGCTTGGCGCAGTACCAGCACTAGCAGAACCAATCCATCTAAGCTTTGGCTTATAGCCTGCGGTGAGCGCTGCCTCTTTATTTGCTAATAGCAGCGCAGCAGCGCCGTCATTAATTCCGCTTGAATTACCAGCAGTTACTGTTCCGTCTGTCTTAAACGCAGCGGGCAGCTTTCCAAGGCCCTCCATATCAACGGCTAGCTGATAGCCGGATTCTGTTTTTTTGTAACGAGGATGCTCATCTGTATCTATAATGATAGGCTCGCCTTTTCGTTGTTTAATAGGCACCCCGCAAATTTCCTTCTTGAATTTGCCAGAATTAATGGCTTCAATGGCGCGCCGATGGCTTTCAAGTGCAAATTCATCTTGCTCTTCGCGACTGATTTGCATCTCATCTGCAATTACTTCTGCTCCTTCTCCAAGGCTGATAATAGGGTATAGCGCATCTAATGCAGGATTATTAAAGCGCCAACCAACAGTTGTATCCCAGACTTTTGGTGGCTTAGTTGTTGGTACTCGCTCTGGCTTGAGGAATGACCAAGGCGCTCGGCTCATAGATTCAACGCCAGAACCAATCGTAAAATCGCCTTCACCACACGCAATTGTTTTTGCCGCAATATTCACAGCGTCTAATGCAGATGAGCAATTTCTGTTAACGGTTACACCTGGAATTTCCTTTGGCATACCAGAAAGCAGGATAGCCATGCGTGCGACATCTCTGTTATCTTCCCCGCCTTGGTTGCCACAGCCTGAAAAAACTTCGGTAAGTTGAGATGGATCAAGATTAGTCCTGCCAATAAGACCTTTATAGGCCTGTGCAAGCAAATCGTCAGGTCGCACAGATGATAACGCGCCTCCCATTTTTCCTATGGCGGTGCGAACTCCATCAATTATAACTACATCACTCATGTAACCATCTACTCCTTTATTCAGATTTTTCCATTTCAACCCTCTTGCTTGATGACAAGACAATTAAAAAAATTGATAATTTACTTAATTATTCGATAAACTAGCTCAGTAAAATCAAAAAATATAGTTAAAATACATAGGAGGTGGTTTAATCAAACTGATTAAATTGGAAAATAGTGAATGATGAAACAAATTGAAATTAAGGAGCCAGGTAGTCCAGAGGTGCTGGTTTTAAGAGATGCTGAGACACCAGAACCAAAACCATTTGAGGTGCTGATAAAAGTTGCATCAGCTGGGGTTAACAGGCCAGACATTGTTCAAAGACAGGGAAATTATAAACCGCCAAAAGGAGCAAGCGAAATCCCGGGCCTTGAAGTATCGGGGGTTGTAGTAGGGCTTGGGAGTAATGCGGTTGGTTATAATGTGGGCGATAAAGTTTGTGCGCTTGTGACAGGCGGCGGGTATGCACAATATTGCTGTGCGCCCACAGCACAAATTCTGCCAATTCCAGAAAGGGTGTTGATATCAGATGCCGCATGTATTCCAGAGACGTACTTTACTGTATGGTCCAATTTATTTATGCAGGCAAAATTATCGGCAGGTGAGAGATGCCTAATTCATGGCGGTGCCAGCGGAATTGGAACAACCGCTATTCAGCTTGCAAATCTGTTTGGCGCTGAAGTTATAACCACAGCTGGTACAGATACTAAAATTCAAGCCTGTTATCAACTTGGAGCGAAGTTGGTTATAGATTATAAGACGCAAGATTTTTTAGAGGAAATTCAGCGTTTTACAGAAAAAAAAGGGGTTAATGTAATATTGGATATAATCGGGGGGGACTATCTTGATAAGAACATATCCTGTCTTTCAACTGGCGGCCGATTAGTTCAGATTGCGTTTCAAAACGGGATGATAGGAGAGCTTAATCTTGCTAGAGTGATGTTTAAGCAATTAACAATTACGGGGTCTGCTTTGCGTCCCGCATCAATTGAATATAAGGCGGAGATACGAAATCAGCTCCTTGCCAATGTTTGGCCATTATTTGGGGATGGAAAATTAAATATACCTATTTATAAACGCTTCCCCCTGTCACAAGCCTCACAAGCACATGCATGTCTTGAAAAAGGAGAACATGTTGGCAAAATAGTTCTAGATGTAACTTCTGAATTATGACTTAGCTAATATTCGAATGGCTGTTTCATAAAACAAAATAATCAGCACCACACAGATTAAAAGAACAGGCATGCTCGACTGAAACAACACCGCTAAAATACTTGAAAGGAGAGGAAGTAGCCAACAGCTCATTCCAGCAAATGCGTTTGTCGCCCAAAGCTTGTTATGCTTGGCTGTGCTTGTACTATTTAGATTTGATATAAAACGATAAACTATACTATGCAAATGCTGGTCATCAGCAATAAAGAAATCTGTATTTTTATCGATTGTTCGGCGAATAAAAGAGCGCAAAGTCTCATAAATTGGATAGCTAACTATCAATAAACTTGCAAAAGAGGATACCGTGCTATTCCGCTGAGCTAGCAGAATTGCCAATACAGCAATAACACATCCTAATAGATATGCACCGCCATCACCCAGAAAAAGCAAGCCTCTCGGAAAATTGATAATTAATATCCCAGCCAAACATGCAACAAAGAACAAGCTGAATTCTGCAAGTGCGAAATCCCCATTCATCAAGGCAATGATAGCTATCGAACAGGTCATAATGAATGAAGTGCCAATAGATAACCCATTTAATCCATCTATGATATTTATTGATTGAGCCATCAATGCAATTGCAAGGGCTGTAATTGATAAAGCAATAATCTCGATGTTAAATAATGTATCTAATAAAGGAATACCCTTGGCACTTATTTGAAGTGATAATACCCATACCAATGCTACGGCGCTTACAATGCTTGCACCAAGCCTGAAGAAAGGGGGTATTTTCTTTGAGATATCCTCGCTTATTCCAGCCAGGAATACTGGAAGAACACCAAAGAGCAAACCAGCTGCAAATGGTAGCTTTAAGATGCATGCCGCTAATAATCCTGCAAGCAGTGCAATCCCGCCAATGCGTGGAATCTGATTTGAATGAATTTTCTGGGGTCCAATATCATTATCACTTGAATATATCAGATGCCATTTCTGACTGGCCAGAATAATGACACACAAAATCAAGGCTGATAAAAACCCACTCAATAGCAGTAAAGGGCTAATTTCTGAAATTTGGTTCATTCAATCAATCGATGTTATGTTCAGCAGATTTATTATTCTTTATCATTCTCTGGCAGTATATTTGTGGAACATAAAGATAAAGCAATTGCACTCCACATAAAACAATTATTCCACTGTCCGAACAGGTCACTAGAAGAGGCAAT
>JAACDT010000224.1 GCA_009936885.1 Alphaproteobacteria bacterium | reverse complement strand
CTTATCAGACAATTTATGCTCCAAAAATTCGATTAACTTTTTCAAGTGAAATTGCAAGGGCGTCGAAATCTTCAGGCTCACTATAGACAGCGATTGACGCTCTGGCAGTTGAACTCAGATTCAAAAATTTCATTAATGGCTGCGCGCAATGATGCCCTGCCCGGATAGCAATCCCGTCTTGATCTATCAGTGTCGATATATCATGGGGATGCGCTGCATCAAGTGTAAATGATATCACGCCAGATTTATTCGGCGAGGTACCAACAAAGGATAATCCTCTAACACTCGCTAATCTTTGATGACCATATAATAAAAGTGATTTCTCGTGAGATGCAATCTTATCCATTCCAATATCGGTTACAAAATCAACTGCAGCCCCAAGCGCAATACATTCCGCAATTGGCGGTGTTCCTGCTTCAAACCTGGATGGGGGCTGCGAATAAGTTGCGCTCTCAATTTCCACATCATCAATCATATCACCGCCACCTAGAAATGGCGGCATATCAGCTAATATCTCAGCCTTGCCCCAACAGACACCAATCCCGCTTGGCCCATAGAGTTTATGACCTGAAAATACGTAAAAATCACAATCAATATCCTGAATATCAACTGGCATATGGATAACACCCTGGCAACCATCTACAACGCAAATTGCATTATTTTCATGTGCAATTGCGCTAATTTCTTTAACCGGAAATATCGTTCCAAGTACATTTGATACATGAGGAACAGAAATGATTTTAGTATTTTTTGTTACGCGGTCTTTTAATTCTTTAGTATTAAAACAGCCATCATTATCTACCGGAACAGCCACTATTTTGGCACCTGTTTTCTGACATAACATTTGCCATGGAATAATGTTGGCGTGATGTTCAGCAACTGTAATGAGGATTTCATCACCAGATTTTAGGTTCTGTAAGCCATAGCTATTGGCAATCAGATTAAGGGACATGGTAGCGCCGCTGGTAAAGATCACTTCATCTTTAGAGCTGGCATTGATAAATCGGGCAATTTTAAAGCGCACCTCCTCATAGGCGTTTGTTGCCTCTTCAGAAAGGGTGTGTAAACCACGATGAATATTAGCGTAACCGTGAGAATAGGTACTTAGTAATTTATCCAAAACTTGCTGAGGCTTTTGAGATGATGCCGCCGAATCTAGATATATAATCGGCTTTTCATTTACTTCGCGCGATAAAAATGGAAATTTTGCTCTTATCTGTTCGCTGTTAAATTCCTTTGTCATGCTTTTATACCTCAGTAATCTAAGGCTGACATTTGAGCCGAATTAGAAATCCAGTCTTGAATGTAATATTCAACCTGTCTCTCAAGCTCAGGTACCCTTATTTGAGACAAGGTGCCAATTAGGAATGCTTCAATTAGCATAGACCTTGCCTGCATAACAGGAATGCCTCTGCTCACAAGGTAGAAAAGTTGGTGCTCATCAATCTCCCCTATAGTAGCGCCATGACTGCAGACCACATCATCAGCAAATATTTCTAGCTCTGGCTTTGTGTCTGCCTCTGTTTCGCGTGAAAGAAGCAATGCCCGCGTCATTTGCTGACCATCTGTTTTTTGTGCATCTGGAGCAACTCTTATTTTACCTTGAAACACACCTCTAGCTCTATCATCTAAGACCCCTCTTATAATCTGCTCTGATTTACAGTTAGCAACATTATGATAGAGTCTTGTTGTAATATCCATGTGCTGATCTTCGCATCCAAGATAAATCGATGATAAATGACATGATGCATTCTCGCCATTTAAATTTAAATGCATCTCGGTGCGAGAAATATCACCGCCACTCGTTAGTGAAAAACTTCTGTAGTCAGAGCCCGAATTCTGATTGACTAAGCTTAATCCAAGCTGAGAGGAATCCAAATCCGCAATCTGGCATCTTACATGGTCACAAACAGCGCCATCATCAAGTTGCAGAATTAAAATCGGAGCAGATAATCCATTTTTACTAGCATGTGTTTCCGAAATTCTTACGGTTGCATTTTTGGCAACCCGTATCATCACTAATGGGTGAGAAGATTGATTTATTAACCCTCCAACAAAAGACAAATCAATAACAGAGATAGGTTCAGTTTTAGAGGCATCTATATCTATTAAAATAGCAGATTGCATTGCAGCTATCGTTAGATTGAACACCGGATGATGTGACAGAGGAGCCTCATTTAGGTAAGAGATAGCATCATTATCTTCAATCAGATTGCTAATGACGATATTTGAATAATTTCCGCTTGAATTCTCAGAATCATAAATTCCGTTTCTGAACACAACACGACATGCCCCTTTAATAGAAGGTGCCATTTTATGGCGGGCATCATCGCCTTTTGCAGTTAACGCAATTTCTACAGTCTTTTTAAGCATTTGTGAAAGCGAGGTAAATTTCCAATCTTCATTCTTTGAAGAGGGCCAACCCATTTTCACAAAATTATCCAAATGTTTTTTCTGCCAGTTATTTTTTACGTTAATTTGATTAAGCTCAGGCAGCATCATTTATCCCAGCATATCCGTTTTCTTCAACTTCTAACGCAAGTGACTTATCACCAGATTTCACAATCAATCCGCCAGATAAGATATGAACTTTATCAGGCACAATATAGGACAATAATCGCTGATAATGCGTAATTACAAGCATAGAGCGCTGTGGATCGCGAAGCAAATTTACGCCTTGTGAGACGATTTTCAACGCATCCACATCCAGCCCGGAATCTGTCTCATCTAAGATCGCCATAACCGGCTTTAATAATGCCATCTGCAGAATTTCATAGCGTTTTTTCTCGCCGCCAGAAAACCCAACATTTACCGCTCTTTTAAGCATCTCATCAGAAATACCAAGCTTCTGCGCCTCAGCTCTGACTATCTTAACAAAGCCCAGCTGATCTACTTCTTCCTTTCCTTGCTCACGAAGGCGCGCATTTACAGATGCACGCAGAAATGACATGCCTGACACGCCTGGCAACTCTACTGGATATTGAAAGGCAAGAAATAAGCCAGCACGTGCGCGCTCATCTGCTTCAGCTTCAATAATAGAAGTGCCATTTAATAGCACATCCCCGCCCGTAATTTCATAACCAGTACGGCCGGATAACACATAGGATAATGTACTTTTTCCAGAACCATTAGGGCCCATTATGGCATGAACCTCCCCTGCATTTACACTCAGATTAATGCCGTGCAGTATTTCTGTGCCATCTACGCTCGCTGTAAGCTCTTTAATTTCCAAAATCGACATATTAACCAACAGATCCTTCCAGTGATATTCCAATTAGTTTTTGAGCTTCTACTGCGAATTCCATCGGAAGCTCTTTCATTACTTCCTTACAAAACCCATTAACAATAAGGGAAACTGCATCTTCTTCTGAAATGCCACGTTGCAAACAATAAAATAGCTGCTCCTCAGATATGCGAGAAGTCGTTGCCTCATGTTCTATTTTTCCACTTGGATTGCGAGACACAATATACGGAACCGTATGCGCGCCGCATGTCTGCCCTACTAGCAATGAATCACATTGGGTGAAATTACGCGCAGTGTCAGCTGTTTTGTGGATTTCAACAAGACCTCGATAGGTATTCTGTGATTTTCCAGCAGAAATTCCCTTGGATATTATTGTAGATTTACTTCCCTCTCCAAGATGGATCATCTTAGTTCCGGTATCAGCCTGTTGCGCCCCGTTGGTAACAGCAACAGAATAAAATTCTACAATTGAGTCTTTGCCTGTTAGAACACATGATGGATATTTCCAGGTAATGGCCGAACCTGTTTCAACCTGCGTCCAGCTAATCTTAGATCTATCCCCTTTACAAGCGCCTCTCTTGGTAACAAAATTATAAATTCCGCCTTTTCCTGTTTCATCACCTGGATACCAATTTTGAACAGTAGAATATTTAATTTCTGCATCTGTTAGGGCAACTAATTCAACAACAGCAGCATGAAGCTGGTTTTCATCTCTTTGAGGGGCTGTACACCCTTCAAGGTAACTCACATACCCCTCATCCTCAACAATTATAAGGGTGCGTTCAAACTGTCCCGTATTTTTTTCATTAATTCTAAAATAGGTTGAGAGTTCCATCGGGCATCTAACCCCTTTTGGAACATGTACAAACGAGCCATCGGTAAATACAGCACAATTAAGGGCAGAAAAATAATTATCTGCAACCGGAACAACAGAGCCGAGATATTTTTTAACCAGTTCTGGGTATTGCTGAATTGCCTCTGATATTGGGCAAAAAATCACACCTGCCCTACCCAGCTCCTCTTTGAAGGTTGTTACAACAGATACAGAATCAAAAACCGCATCTACTGCGACACCGGCTAGCATCTTCTGCTCGCTAAGCGGAATACCCAGCTTTTCATATGTCGCCAATAATTCAGGGTCTACCTCGTCTAAAGAATCCAGCTTCTCGATAGATTTTGGCGCAGAATAATAATATATATCGTTATAATCTATCGGTTCGATAGCAAGCTTTGACCAGTCAGGTGTCGGCATTTTTAGCCAATGACGGTAAGCCTTAAGACGCCAGTTTAGCATCCATTCAGGCTCATTTTTCTTTTTAGAAATGAACCTAATTATATCTTCGTTCAAACCTTTGGGGGCTTTTTCAGATTCAATATCTGTGACAAATCCATATTTATATTTGCCAGT
>JAACDT010000223.1 GCA_009936885.1 Alphaproteobacteria bacterium | reverse complement strand
GTTTCTATGCATGCAATGCGCGGTATATCTGCACACTCAAATGGTTTTAATAGTTGCAGGATAATTCACTATTTGCAGATAATGTTAGGAGCAATTGATTGTCCTGGCGGATTTAGATATAAGCCGCCCTTTCCAAAAGCAGTGCCGCCAGCCTTGCGCCCTGCTGGCAAGCACGGTGATGTCACCCCTGGAAAGCCGCTACCAGGGCCGCCATTGGGCTTTGTTACATCCCCATCTGATTTGATTGTAGATGATGAAGGCAGCGCGCATAGAATAGATAAGGCATATTCATGGGAAGCGCCTTTTGCTGCTCATGGATTAATGCATATGGTGATACATAACGCGGCAAATCAGACACCTTATAATGTGGATTTACTTTTTTTATACATGGCCAATATGGGCTGGAATTCATCTATGGATATTCCAGAAACACTTCGAAACCTAACAAAAATCAATCCTGAAACTGGCGAATATGCCATACCAAGAATAATTTATTCGGACGCCTATTACTCGGAAACAGTTGCTTATGCAGATCTCATTCTTCCAGATACCACCTATCTTGAGAGGTGGGATGCCATATCACTACTTGATAGACCAATATCTGAGCCTGATGCCGCAATTGATGCGATAAGACACCCTGTCGTAGAAGCTGACAGAGATGTTCGCCCATTTCAGACTGTGTTGATAGAATTAGGAGCACGCCTTGGCTTGCCAGGGATGGTAAATGATGATGCGAGTGCTAAATATGCTGATTATGCTGATTACCTTGTAAATCATGAGAGAGGCGCTGGCATAGGCCCATTATCTGGCTGGCGCGGAAAAAAGGGAGAGCAATCTGGCATAGGCGCTCCAAACCCAGAACAGCTCAAGAAGTATCAGGAAAATAATTGTTTTTTCTCAAGCCCAGTTCCTGCGGATGCACGCTATTTTAAACAGGCTAATAAAGCCTATCTTGCATGGGCAAAAAATCAGGGGTTTATTGGCTCAGAAAAACCAATAATATTTGAATTATATAGTGAAGCATTGCAGAAATTCAGATTAGCGGCGGATGGAAAAATTAATCCTACACCGCCTGCCATACATCAAAAAAGGGTTCTTGCATTTTTTGATCCGGTTGCATTTTGGTATCCGCCATTTGAAGAAAGCAGTTTAGATGAACAACATTATAGCTTTCATGCCATAAGCCAACGCCCGATGAATATGTATCATTCATGGGGCTCTCAGAATGCGTGGCTTCGTCAGATCACCAATGCCAATAAGCTATATATGAATTCTAAGAGGGGGGCTGATTTAGGGCTTGCAGATGATGATTGGATTGAAGTCTCAAGTCATATTGGCACAGTAATTTGTCAGGTAAAATTAATGGCTGGTTGTCAGCGAGATACTGTTTGGACTTGGAATGCAATTGGTAAAAGAGCAGGGGCATGGGGGATTGATAATGACTCTCCTGAAATAAAAAAAGGGTTCCTTCTAAATCATTTGATCTCAGCCCTATTGCCAGAAAAAGAGGGTGGGTATCACTATAGTAATTCAGACCCTATCACAGGCCAAGCGGCTTGGTATGATTTAAAAGTACATATTCAAAAAGCTAAGCCATCTTCTGAGCAACGCTCCGAGCCCTATTTTGCACCTATTAATGCTGATATAAAGCCAAGGGCATGATGCATCGTGCTTTTTATGTTTGCCGGAGAGAATTGCAGAAAGAATTCTGGGGAGAATTCTGGAGAGAAGTCCAGGGAGAAATAAAGTGACCAATTTGCCTTCTCAGACCGATAAAAAACTTGGATTGCTGATAGACCTTGATATTTGCGTTGGATGTCATGGCTGCGTTACGAGTTGCAAGGAATGGAACAGCACTGATGGTATGTTGCCATTGTCTGACTTTGATTCCTATGGTGATTCCCCAGATGGGGTATTCCTGAACAGGGTACATGGATATGAGGTAAATGATGGCATGACAGCCCAGACAGTTCATTTCCCGCGTTCATGTCTTCATTGTGAACAGCCAGAATGTGTGAGTGTTTGTCCAACGGGCGCAAGTTATAAAAGACAGGAAGATGGCATAGTACTGGTTAATCCAGAAACCTGCATAGGCTGTAAGCTTTGCTCTTGGGCTTGTCCTTATGGCGCACGCGAATATGACCATAATCAGGGCATTATGAAAAAATGCACTCTTTGTGTGGATAGAATTTATAATGAGGAGCTTGCAGAGGAGGACAGAAAGCCTGCTTGTGTGCTTGCATGTCCGACGAGCGCTAGATTATTTGGCGATTTTTCTGATCCGCATAGTGAAGTGTCAATTTTATCTCAAGAGCGGGGCGGTGTCGCGCTTATGGAATCACTAGATTACAAGCCTGTTAATAGATACCTTCCGCCGCGCAAAAAACAACTATCAGATAGGGG
>JAACDT010000001.1 GCA_009936885.1 Alphaproteobacteria bacterium | reverse complement strand
TGATTTTCGAAGTGCAAGCTCACTCTCTGATTTCACAACTGATAAGGGCGTGCGAATATGATGGGCTGCTTCTGCAATGAATGTCTCGGTCTGACGCAAGGCGGTCCGAAACCGGCTGATGAATCCGTTTAACGAGTGAACAAGGGGGATAAGCTCAGAGGGGACCTCTGATGAAACTTTTCGCAAATCTGACGGACCACGCATTTTAACGTCATCTGCAAAAGAGCCAATCGGCTTAATGGTCAGGTTGGCTGTGAGGAAGGCAAATAAGATGGCAATAATGAGGAAAATAAAAGTCACAAAGATAAGGTTAGTTGAAATTTTTGTTAGAACGGTTGCCTGAAAATTCTGGCTTTGTGCAATAATTATCGTGAGACGCCGCGCTTGGTTTTCGGCAAAAATTATATTTTCAATACTTGCGGCGCGAAACGTCTCGTCAAGATAATCGATATTTGTAAAAATTGGTTCTTGCAGGTCGCCAAATGGGCCTTCATAGGACAGGTCCTCATAGCCGGTCAGAAATTTTCCATCATCTTTGACTTGATAAAAGATACGGTCTTCGCCGATTGCGCCCAGCAATGAGAATGTATCATAGGGCAAATCCAGACTTACTATACTATCAACAACATAAATTTTATCGACAACAGAACTTACGGCAGCTGCTAATAATCTGTCTTGGGTTGCTGTGACAGCTTGAACAAGTGCCAGCCTGACAACTAGAAATAAAAATAGGGAAATAACAAATGCTACAAGGCCAAGCTGTATCAGTAAACGATTGCGAATAGAGTTTGTTTTAAAGGTCATTAGCTTTCTAATCATCGACGTGAAGCCTGTAACCAATGCCGCGGACAGTTTCAATTTTCAGGTTTGTATTGTTAAGCTTTTTACGAACGCGGCCTACATATACTTCTATTGCGTTATCAGTTACTTCTTCAGAAATTGAAAAAAGCCTATCTGTTAACTGCTCTTTGGAAAAAATAATTTCTGGGGAATTGAAGAAAATCTCAAGTAGTCTTAACTCTCTGTTTCGAAGAGAGATCTTCTGGTCATGGACTTCCAACATGGCAATCAATGGGTATAACGTTACATTGCCATAATTAAGAGCGAGCTGATCCTGTCCGCTGTGACGACGTAATACTGCCCGGCAACGCGCCTCTAATTCTGCAAACTCAAATGGTTTTATAATATAATCGTCAGCCCCAATATCGAGTAAGTCACTTCTATCAGAAATTTCAGAACGTGCGGTCATTGCGATAACAGGCGTATTGTTATTTGTTGCTCGAATGGCTCGAAGAAAATCCCGACCATCACCGTCGGGAAGCATGATATCTAGCAGAATAATGTCAAAATGAGTCACTGATGCAAAATGCTTGGCTTCAGATAGATCATGCGCCATCTCAACATGGTTTTTTTCAAGCTCAAAAAATAACCTAAGGGAGTCCGCTAATTCCTTTGTATCTTCAATTAACAGAACCTTCAAAATTTTACCCTAACCTAAATCACGTGTCAGCTTGGTGTCAGGTTAATTTGATTAGATTTGAGAGTAAAGGGCGTGCTCGTGAGGTTATAATGCGCCCTCAACAGATGTGAGGGAGGACATAATGTTCAAAACATCAATGAAGCGCCGCGTATTTGCGGCGGCAATTGCAGCCACGTCAATCGTAGGCTTCACAACAACAGGTATGGCAGATGGCCACAAAGTTGTTGATTCTATCCACTTCTTGATTCCAGGTGGCGCAGGCGGTGGCTGGGATGGTACAGCCCGTGGTACAGGCGAAGCACTGACAAAATCAGGTCTGGTCGGTTCTGCGTCATATGAAAATATGTCTGGTGGTGGTGGTGGTAAAGCCATTGGATACCTGATTGAAAATGCCGACAGCAATCATGGAACATTAATGGTGAATTCAACACCTATCGTGATTCGTTCATTAACAGGTGTTTTTCCGCATAATTTCCGTGACCTTACACTTGTTTCAGGAACAATTGGTGACTACGCAGCTTTGGTCGTGCCAACTAACTCAAGCATAAAGAGCATGGGCGATTTAGTGTCAGCGTATAAAGCAAACCCATCAGGAGTTGCTATTGGTGGCGGGTCAGTGCCAGGCGGTATGGACCATTTGGTTGCAGCCATGGTCATGCAGGCTGCTGGGGCAGACCCAACAGAAGTCAAATATATCGCTTATGATGCTGGTGGTAAGGCAATGGCAGCGCTTCTCTCAGGAGAAATCAAGGCGTTGTCTACTGGTTTCTCAGAAGCTGTAGCTATGGCAAAAGCTGGTGAGGCCAACATCATTGGCGTAACTTCTGATAAGCGTGTTGGCGCATTACCAGAAGCTAAAACAATGCAGGAACAGGGTATTGATACTTATTTTGTAAATTGGCGGGGTTTCTTTGCAGCTCCAGGTTTGCCAAAAGCTAAATTAGCAGCGTATCAGAAGGCCATTGATAAAATGTATGGGACTGATGAGTGGGAAGCTGTTCGCTCACGCAATGGCTGGGAAAATATCCATAATCCAGGTGCGAAGTTCATGACGTTTCTCGAGCAGCAAGAAAAAGAAATTAGCGGCCTTATGAAGAAACTTGGTTTTCTCTAGGGCTGTTAACTAATATATGTCTGGCCCTGTGAATGGGCCAGACAGCTTCTATTTAAAAAAGGGTAATGTTATGGCTTTAGATCGATATATCGCCCTTGTTATTGCAGTCATTTTTTTAGTTTATGGTTATACTGCTTTTTTTGAAATGGATGGCCTCTTGCCGCCAATTCTTAAACGAAACCCTATCTGGCCCTCTACTTTCCCAAAAATTCTATCTGTTATTGGCGTGCTTGCCGCACTCTCCGTTGTTATTAATCTTGAAAAAGCAGGCAAGCAGGTTGGTGATGATTTAGATATCGCAAAATGGCGTGAGTATAAGGTCGTGCAAGCATTGCTCCTTGTTGGCGGAATGGTGCTTTATGCTCTTACATTGCGGAGCCTTGGATTTCTTGCATCAACATTTCTATTTTTGGCGGGTGGAAGTATTCTTCTAGGAGAACGGCGCCTTATCAGACTGGTCCTCATCACAGCCATCGCAAGCTATGGAATTTGGTATCTGGTGGATACAGTACTAGGAATCTATATGACGCCCTACCCAAGTTGGTTTAAAGTATAAGGGGAGCACGAGATGCTAGAGGGATTTCTTATTGGTCTTGAAACAGCTTTATCAATCAAGAACCTGCTTATGGTCATTGGTGGTTGTATTATAGGAACATTTATTGGCATGTTACCAGGCCTTGGCCCTATGTCCATTATTGCCATTATGATCCCAGTGGCAATTTCTATCGGTGACCCATCAGCTGCAATCATTCTTCTTGCCGGGGTCTATTATGGTGCTGTTTTTGGTGGCTCAACTTCCTCTATTCTGATTAATGCGCCCGGCGTTGCATCAACTGTTGCAACAAGCTTTGATGGTTATCCGATGACCCGTAAAGGCAAAGCGGGAAAGGCGTTAACAATTGCAGCCATTGCGTCTTTTGCAGGCGGGACAATTGGGGCGATTTTGCTAGTACTTTTTGCGCCGGCACTGGCGACTGTTGCCTTGCTGTTTCATTCCTCTGCATATTTTGCGTTGATGGTTGTTGGGCTATCAGCCATTGCAGCTTTTGCAGGGACTGGGCAGATAACCAAAGCAGTGCTGATGACGATTGCTGGCCTTGTGCTTGCAACCATAGGAGAGGGCGCACAGTTTAATATGCCACGCTTTACAATGGGCATTATGGACCTTCAATCGGGCATTGGCTTTATCACATTGGCGATGGCAATGTTTGCAATTCCAGAAACGTTATTTCTGATTTTGGATCCAAACCGCTCTGGCAAACCAGATGAAAAGCAATCTGAAATCACTAATCTGCGGATTACCAAAGATGAGGCAAAACAAATTACACCCGTAATTGCACGCCAATCTTTGCAAGGATTTTTAATTGGGGTGATGCCAGGGGCCGGCGCGACTATTGCGTCGTTTCTGGGGTATGCTGTGGAGCGCAATTTAGCCACTCCAGAGGAACGAGAACAATTTGGAAAGGGTTCGGTAAAAGGTCTTGCTGCGCCTGAGAGTGCAAACAATGCAGCGTGCACCGGGTCTTTTGTGCCCTTGCTTACGCTTGGGATTCCAGGCTCTGGTACGACCGCGATTCTTCTAGGGGCACTGATTGCTTTAAATGTATCTCCGGGCCCACGCCTGATGGAGGACCAACCTGAGATTTTCTGGTCTGTTATTCTCTCCATGTATTTTGGCAATTTGGTATTGTTGATTTTAAATCTACCCCTCATTCCCTATATCGCCAAAGTTTTGACTGTGCCGCGCACCTTTCTCATTCCATTCATTTTATTCTTCACATTAATGGGCGCCTATATCGGGCAAAATAATGCAACAGAATTATTAATCCTTGTGGGATTAGGCGTCACTGCAACCATATTAAGATTTGCAGCCTTTCCCCTTGCGCCGTTGCTCATTGGTTTTATTTTGGGGCCGATGCTTGAAGATAATTTCTCACGGGCAACACAGCTTTATGATGGTATCGGATTTGTATGGGAGCGCCCCATGACGGCAGTGTTACTTATTATCGCCATTTCTTTGATTGTGTTGCCAGCCTGGCGGTCCCGCCGCGCGGCGGTGAGCCTGACAAAGTGACGATTATAATCATATTAAATGAAGCTCAATGTCTATCTTAAGCATCGTTCAGCGATTATTGCTAGCTTTCCTGGTAGTTTGTCGCAGTTGCCCTCGCTCGGTTCGAGTTTGCTAATGCTGCTTCTTAATTGGGATCAATTTCTAAAAATTAGTCTGATCCGCACCTTTGAGACCGAGCATGTCTCGGGCCTCGTCGGGTGTTGCAACCTGCAGTCCTAGACCTTCAATAATCTGACGTACTTTTAAGACTTGTACAGCATTTGATGTCGCTAGTTCCCCTTTGCCGGCCCAAATGCTGTCTTCTAGACCAACGCGCACGTTACCGCCAAGAGCAGCTGCTTGGGCTGCAATACGAAACTGGTTTGCACCAGCACCGAGAACTGACCATTTGTAATCCGCACCAAATAATCGATCTGCGGTACGTTTCATATGCATTACGTCTTCTGGATGTGTTCCTATGCCGCCTAATAAGCCAAAAACGGACTGAACAAAAAATGGCGCTTTGATGAG
>JAACDT010000222.1 GCA_009936885.1 Alphaproteobacteria bacterium | reverse complement strand
GCATGCTTATTTTATACCAATTTATTTAACCTAACGGGGTGCTGGAAGCAATTTGTATATGCGCGCATGCGGATAATCATCATATACTAGCTTGAAATTCTTAGTATCAAATCTGCCAAGATGAAACATCTGATTAAAACTACTATAAAATAACTCTTCATGAAGAAGAGCTACTTTGGTTGCCTCACCATTCCCGTCCTTCATAATTTGAATTATATTTAATTCAGCTTCTTTGAAGCGTCTGCTACCAATAAGCCGACCACCATGAGCTTCTACAACAAGATCTAAGACAGAGTTTCCATCTATCTTGCCCTCTCTTAAATCAACAGCAGAATCATTGCAACTGATTATTCCTGGCATTTTACTATCAGCACAATTTAAAAAATTATAGACCAGATTCTGTCCTGACTTATGACCTTTTGCCAGAATTGGCGAGCCTAAATCTATATCCCACCTTCCAATTTTCGAAATAGAGGGTATCCAACCTGTCATCTGATCTGTCAGCATTAAATATACTGCTGGTGCTGGCTTATCTCTGTTATCTATCATTATTTGTGTTAAGGCCGTTCTATTCTCAACCTCTGCTTCCAAACTAGACAACCCCCCACGCGCAAGAAAACGAAGTGTATCTGCTGTATAAACAGGATTACTAGATAGCAGTGCGTCTGCAATAAAATAATTTGCAGGTCTTCGATGTGTCCCAGGGTCTGTGAAGGTTGGCAGACCGTTCATCAGCATTGATGCATATCCATAATCCCACCAGCTGGCAACAACACTATTCTCGCCCTCTGACATAGGCTTGATTTCTGACATGGCTTTTATAATAGGAACGGGAATAGAAGGCCTTGCTAGCTGATTAACAGGGCCTGTAACCCATATAAACAGTAACAAGGCAGCACAAGAAGCTGCAGATGCCGATATGCTAAAGGCTTGTGCTAAATTTCCTAATCTAGATGAAAACTGATAAACAGCTAATCTTGTAATTAATACAGCCAGATAAGCGCCTCCGAACCAGAAAAATGGTGCAGAATAAAATAACGCCCTATTTCCAAGGACTATTGTGAACAAGGCAAATCCAGCAAGCGGCGCGTAAGCTACTGCCATAACAGGATGCCTGACTGCCCAGAAAATCATACCCAACAAACAAAATACACTAACAAGGACAGAACCTGTCATTCGAGTTAATATTTCAGTAAATGCTATTTGCGATGCTTCTGTAACCGTGGATATAACGCTACTAAAAACAAAATTATGATAGTTTAATTCTGTCAAAAGATAGATAGAGTCAAATGGGTTTTTAAGCCTAACCCCAGAAATTACAACAAAAAGAGCTGATAACCCCAGAATGCGCCGCCAATCGCGGCTAACAACAAGGGAGAGCCAGAATAACGCAAACGTTGCCATAATAATAAGTTCAGGTTTACCATACCAGCTATCAAACATTCGTGCTGTCAATCCAGCCACTACGGTAAAGAATAAACCCCATTTTATATCTTTTGCTCGTCCGGCACACATCACCATTGCAAACATAAAATACATAAAGCCCAAATTCAGCTGGTCTGTATCTATTCTGCCCATAGAGGAGCGCCAGTAATATGCAATCGACAAGCCGCCGCCAGCAGCAGCTACAGATGCCTCGAGCCAATAGCCAGTAACACCAAAGGCAATAATAACGGCAATAGCTGTAATTATCGCTGTATAAGGAATAATTTTATTTCCGGTTGTTAACAATGATTGTGGCGACGAATCCTCTGCGAAATAAGCAATGGTTGTAGCCAATAAAGGGGGGGAGCGTTCGGTTTTCTGTGTTAATTTAGGGTCATATTGATTACTTGGAAAAGAGCGCAGGGATGTATAATCATCAACTGTTTGCCCTGATTTTAAATGACCAGCGATACCTAGAAAAATGCCTGCATCCATTGTTGTGAATAACGGTGTTTCTTCAAAGAAAAACTCAGATTTATTTTGCTCCCATATCTGCCAATTAATATGCCGAGCCTGAAAATTCATAAAGCTTGCTGCAATACCAAGAATGACAGCTAAGAGGATTGTCAAAGATGTGATTTTTTGGGTGAACTGGCTATTCTGAAAAATTTTCTCATGCCATTCTGTCATGATTGCTAAAACCGACATT
>JAACDT010000221.1 GCA_009936885.1 Alphaproteobacteria bacterium | reverse complement strand
GAATATTCTCTTCCAAGTGTTTTCAATACATCTTGAACTTCAGAAGGTAATGAATTAAAAACATTCAAATTCATCCCACTTGCACCGAATGTGAACGGGCCGGTATCAACTAATGTAACATGAGGCGCTTGCTCATATAATTTAAGTGGGAATGCACCTGCATGAATGATGATTACACCATCGCCAACGCCGGTTTCAAGTTGCGAATACATCGCTGGGAGACCAGACGGAACTACTGTTGCGCCAAAAGGCGTTAGATAAGGCGCTGTTGTTGGCGCCCCCAATATCTTCATGCCCTCTAAATCAGAGAGTTTATTTATTGGTTTCTTTGTAAATAGATGATAACCACCAGACACACATGCACCGAACGAAATTACATCTTGATTAGTCCATTCATTTTGCATCGCTTTTTCAGAATCATCCAAGCTATTCATAATACCAACTGCCTGTTCTGGGGTAGTTGTTGTGAAGGGTGTGCTAAAGTAAATATTATGCAAAGGTAATGTCGATGGCTCCCACAAACTACCAATCCAACCAATATCTGTAAGGTTATTAGTTACAGCTTCTAACGTATCGTTAAAATTATAGAGTGCACCACCGTAAGCCTCTGTCCATTCGATCTGATAATCACTTCCACGCTCTTTAAGCATCGTATTGGCTTTCGCTACGATTACAGATTGTAATGGCCCCACCCATGGAATCACTGTCGGATGGCTTGAAGCAATTGTTAGATTAATTTTTTTTGTTGCTGCCATAGCTTCTTTAAATGCGACCAATGGCATACTAGCTGCAATCAAGCCAGCGTTAAATTGCCTTCTATTTATCATTGTTTCCTCCATTTAAGTTTACGTTACGATGTTTTTGCATTTTTCTATAGTTTATAAATAATTAACCTATATATCTCGTAATACCGCCACAAATTTCGACAGTAGTACCTGTCATATATGAATTTTTCTGAGAAACCAAAAATGCAGCTAAATCTCCAACTTCACTTGGTTCTGCCCATCTACCAAGCATGGTTTGAGAAGCAAAACCACTTCTAAGCTCCTTAGAGGTTGTATTTCTAACTTTTGCCATTGCCTCGCCTCTAGGGCCCCACGACTCAGTATTTATCATCCCTGGGCAGATGTTATTAACGGTTATGTTACTGGCACCTAATTCATTAGCCATTAGTTTGTTAAAACCTATCAAACCTGCATTTGGAATAGTTGTAGACAAAGCCCCAGGTAATAGCTGAGTTCCAGAAAAACCAGTCACATTTAATATTCTTGCCCATTCATTATTTTTTAAATGTTCAACGGCATGCTTAGTTGTGTAAATAGCCGCCATGAGATTAACATTAATAGCAGTACTCCAGGTGCTTTCATCCATCGTTGCCAACGTACCAGGTATCATGCCTCCCACGTTATTAACTAAAATTTGAATTGAACCTAATTTTTTAGCTGCCTCTTCAATAAATAACTGACACCCTGCCTCAGATGATAAATCGGCAATTACACCAATTGCCTTAACGCCTTTTGCTTGCAAATCGGAGACTGTTTTATCAAGCCTTTCCTTATTTCTGGCACAAATAGCTACATTACATCCCTCATCTGCAAGCGAATGTGCAATTGCCTCACCGATTCCTTGGCTAGCCCCTGTAATAACAGCATTTTTATTTTTGAGACCTAGGTCCATCATATTCTCCCAATTATTTTTATTACCTTAATCAGTTTCAGTAAAAAAACATTTTAATCAAACAAAAAATATGTTTCCTGAGAAAAAATATTTTAATTAAACAAAAACTATGTTTCTCTGAAGTTCGTTTAGATTTCGCTGAACTGAGAAAGGTTGAAGCTATGCCAAGAATCGATTACGCTGATGAAACAAAAATTTCGCCTGAAGCGCTTGCTTTGATAGAAAGTGCGGAGGAAACAGGCGCTCCTGATCCAAGATGTGTTCGCATTTATGTGAAACACGAAGATGCTGGGGTTGAATGGGTGAAATACTGGAACATACAAATGACCAACTAATTTTAACCCATCACTATTGAACGTTACATTTTCTATTGGCATGTATTTTCCCCTGTAAACTT
>JAACDT010000220.1 GCA_009936885.1 Alphaproteobacteria bacterium | reverse complement strand
TTTTAAATGCCATTTTTGTATTAATATCTTTTAGCTGTTTAGTATGGGCCTTTATTGTATCAGATTTTTCAGTAGCTCTGGTAACAGAGCATTCCCATTCTAGTAAGCCCATGATCTATAAAATTTCTGGTAGCTGGGGCAATCACGAGGGCTCTCTGCTAATGTGGATTGTTATTCTGTCTGTTTTTGGTGCTGGATTAGCGCTTACCCAAAAAAAAATGGGGCTCTTACAAAAATCAGCAACCCTAGGCGTGCAAGGGGTTATTTGTGCCGCATTTATTTCATTTAGCCTTTTTACTTCTAACCCGTTTGAGAGGCTCTCTTTGCCTGCCTTAAATGGCAATGGCCTTAACCCAGTATTACAAGATATAGGGTTAGCACTTCATCCACCAACCTTATATGTAGGGTATGTGGGTTTATCACTAGCATTTTCTTTTGCAGTTGCTGGTCTTATCACAAATTCAGTAGATAGAAACTGGGCTCGTTATATGCGGGTTTGGGTGCAAATAGCATGGTGTGCATTAACACTTGGAATTGGACTTGGCAGCTGGTGGGCCTATTATGAGCTTGGTTGGGGCGGGTGGTGGTTTTGGGATCCCGTTGAGAATGCCTCTCTTATGCCTTGGCTTGTTGCTACGGCATTATTGCATTCAGTCATTGTAGTAGAACAGCGAGACTTGCTTAAAAGCTGGACAGTCCTTTTGGCAATCACCGGTTTTTCATTATCTTTGCTGGGAACCTTTATTGTTCGCTCTGGTCTTTTGACCTCTGTTCATAGCTTCGCATCAGACCCAACACGTGGATTATTCATATTAGGTATTTTGATTTTCTCAATTGGCCCGCCACTATTATTATTTGCCATTCAAGGCCCAAAAATAAAAACAACTGGATATTTACATCTACTCAGCCGAGAGACAGGGCTGGTAATAAACAACTTTCTTTTGATATGTGCTTCAATCATTGTGCTAATTGGCACATTCTATCCGATCGCATTAGAGATAGCGACTGGCATGAAAATTACAGTGGGGCCACCCTATTTTGAGGCTACCTTTAATCCCATCATGGCATTGCTGGTTATAATGATGGGGATTGGTCCATTTTTAGTTTGGAAAAGAGGCATCCTGCCTAAATCAAATCAAATCTGGATATTCGCAATTGCAGGTACAGCTGTGATTTCTGCAATTTCGTTTTGGGCAAGCCCTGAATTATCAATATCTGCGCTGGCTGGGATTGCAACTGCTGGATGGCTTGCTATCACCATTTTATACGATATTTTTGTTAAATTTCAAAAATTAAACCGGAATTCTGAGTCCTGGCAGCATGTCCTCCATCTTCAATGGGGTATGTGGATAGCACATTTTGGCATTGTTATTTTTCTTGTTGGCGCTATTGGCGATGGTATCTACAAAACCGAGTCTGTTGCGCGCATGCATATTGGTAATAAGATTTCCTTAGGGTCTGATAGTGCAGAGCTTCAAGCTATTTCCACCAGAAATGGCAGTAATTATGAAGCGCTGGTTGCCACATTGAAGCTTTCTGATAGCGATGATAAGCAGATAGGTATTTTATATCCAGAGAAACGAATTTACCCAGTTGAAAGACAAACAACAACTGAAGCTGCCATTCGTCAAACAGTGACAGCCGATTACTATGCTGTCTTAGGCGATGGTAATAAGGCCGATGGCTATACCATAAGACTATATCACAAGCCTTTTGTGTCATGGATTTGGATTGGTGTTATTATGATGGCATCAGGCGTTGCAACATCAATAATAATACAGCGATTAAAACCTAAACAAACACATACAGCGTTAACATCATGAATGTTCGTTATATCCTGCCAATTGGAATTTTTTGTGTAATTGCCCTTATTTCTGGGGTTGCAATGATATCAATATTGAATGGTGATCAAAGCAGAACCCAGCTTCCCTCCCCGCTAATCGGCAAAAAAGCGCCTGAACTTGTTTTGACCTCCTACGGAAGAAGTCAGACCTCTTCCGATGCCGCCTTAGATTTTAAACAGATGGTTAGAGATAAGCCTTTTATCGTAAATTATTTTGCGAGTTGGTGCGCCCCTTGCCGGAAAGAAATTCCGTTTCTGGAGAAATTATCTCAAAAAGTTTCGGTTATCGGGGTTGCCTACAAGGATAAGCCTGATGCATTGGCAATTTTTTTAGAACGGTTTGGCAATCCATTCCTGCATGTAGGGTTTGATAATGATGGGAAAACGGCGATTAACTGGGGTGTGTATGGCATTCCAGAGACATTTCTTATCTCTGATGAAGGCATAATAATAATCCGTCATGCGGGTGAGATTACGCATGATGTTTATCGCTCTGTATTCCTGCCCAAAATTGAAGAGATGATGCAATGAGAGGTGTAATTGGCGTTAATAAATCTGCTATCAGCCAACTTATCGCTGTCCTAATGGGTTTAGTTATAGCGATTAACCTCTTTTCGCCGCTTATTCTTAAAAACGCTTTTGCAATTACAGCTGAAGAAATGCTGGAAGACCCTATTCTTGAAAAAAGGGCGCGCACTATATCTGCTGGTCTTAGATGCCTTGTCTGTCAAAACCAGTCAATTGATGATTCAGATGCAGAGCTTGCGATAGATTTAAGAAAGCAAGTGCGCGATTATTTAAATCAAGATATGAGCGATGAGGCGATTTTTCTGGCATTGAGAGATAAATATGGCGAATTCGTTTTATTATCACCGCCAATTCAGCCTGCTACTTATTTGTTATGGATTGCACCTCTGGCAATTCTTGGCATAGGTATATTATTAATGGCGAATTTATTCTTCGCTGCCAAAAAGAATAATCTCGGGTCTTTATCACAAAATAATAAATCCTCTGGATTAGAAGCTGTCTTGCCTTCAAGCAAAAAAAAGAAGAAGAGCGAGACAGGAGAAGCTCAAATTCCAGCTATAATCAAAATCACCTTTCCTGTATTTGTGTTAATTCTAAGCGTTGCTATTTATCTTGGCTTGGGACGGCCAGACCTTAATGACCAGCCGCTTGCAGAACGAAGCGAGATGCAAGCAACAGTAGAAAAAGAATTAGAAGACAAGCAAAATGCAGCTCTTAAGGCCTTTAACCAAGCAAAAGCCCGCGTTGAGAAAAACCCTGAGAGTCTGTCAGCGCAATTTACGTTAGCAGCAACCGCATCGCAAATAGGCTCAATTGAAGATGAAGTTAAAGCGCTGGAAAAATCATTATCACTAAGTGACGGTGATGCCCGAATACAATCTCAACTGGCTGAAGCACTTACAAGACAAGCAGATGGGCAAGTAACTAAAGCTGCCTCGAGCCTGATATCACAAGCATTGCAAACCAACCCTGAAGATATACGCGCTCTTTATTTAAGAGGCCTTGAATCATTTCAAAAAGGTGAGATGGGAGATGCGATACTAGCATGGCAATCCACAGCAACGCTAATTCTACCAGGCTCGCCTCTAGCGGATACATTACGATCTGACATTGCAAAAGCTGCAAAATCAACCGGGGTGGATATCCCAAAAATTAAATTTGCAAGCCTGCCAGAAAGTAATATTTCGACAAGTATTATTTCAGATTCAGGAGGCAATAATGCACTAATAGATGTAAATCCAATATTATTCGAAGAACAGCGCTCCCAATTTTCTAATCTATCAGAAATAGAACAAGCTCAATTTATCCGACAAATGGTACAACGTCTCTCTGACAGGTTAGAACAACAGCCAGAAAATTTTTATGGGTGGCTTCAGCTAGCAAACGCGCATATGTCGATGGAAGATGTTGCGTCTGCAAGTAATGCGCTTAAATCTGATTCTAATGCTGTTACTTCAGACGAGCAAAGAATTGCACTGATAGAAGCTGCTCTTATATCGCACACCGGTTTATCATTAACTCAACTAGTTAAAAATCAATTAGCCTTACTGCCAGATAGCTTAAGGCAATCCAACTCAATAAAGTTTCTTGAAGGCGAATATTGGCGACAAATCGGAGATAATAACACAGCCATCAAGCTATGGTCAGATATCTTAAATGAAATTCCAGCCGAAGGGCAACAAGCGCAAACTTTGCAACAATTAATAGCTGAGCTGAGCAGGTGACCTGCTTTTTTTGTCATAACTTTTTGCCATCACTAGTGCCGTCACTTTTTTAAAAGTGAACATTTAATCTAGCCAACAAAGGCCTTTTCTACCACATAATGGCCGGGCTGTGAATTTGCACCTTCAACAAGTCCAAATTCCTCACAAATTTCTTTCATATCTGTGTTCATTGCCATCGAGCCACAAATCATTACTCTATCCTGTTCTGGTGAAAATGGCGCGGCGGACAATACGGAAAATAACTCTCCGTTGCGAATTAAGTCTGTTGCTCTTCCCGTTATTTCAGAATTCTCACGCGTTGTGGATGGCAGATATCTGAGTTGTTTCAGCGCTAATTCGCCTATCAGCGGATTCTCCTTCATAGTTTCAACCAGCTCTTTTCCATAGGCTAGCTCTGCTATATCTCGGCATGTATGTATCAATATAACCTGCTCATACTTTTCATATAATTCAGGGTCTCTTATAAGAGAGGCAAAAGGTGCGACTCCTGTTCCTGTAGCAATCATATAAATCCGCTTTCCAGGGATTAATGCATCTAACACTAATGTTCCGACAGGCTTTTTCCGCATGATTATGAAATCGCCGATTTGTATATTCTGTAATCTTGAGGTGAGCGGGCCGTCTGGTACTTTTATCGAGTAAAATCCTGACTGTTCATCCCAGCTTGGCGAGGCAATTGAATAGGCCCTCAATAAGGGTTTACCCCGCTCATCAAGAAGGCCAAGCATTATGAATTCTCCAGAGCGAAATCTAAAACTAGCTGGGCGTTCTACTGAGAATGAAAATAACCTATCCGTCCAATGCCTCACCTCTGATATTCTAACAGCATCATCAGTCTGCTCCGTAACCATAAATGATGTCATCTAGCCTATCCTTATTCTGCCAAAAGGTAGTTATGTCTAACCAAAAGAAGCACCATAGCCGTTATTAAGCAAAAATATACTTCTCATTTTCTTAATCTGCATTCGTATAGCGTCATCTTTCTATATTTTAGGTCATTTATGTCAACGACTTAAAATTGCAACGTTACTTCATATTCTACATTCAACTTTTATACCCAAGACTTCTTACAAGCTTCGGATTAGAAAACAATTAA